>JAYUJS010000103.1:0-1370 GCA_043765095.1 Ferruginibacter sp. | reverse complement strand
TTTATATTCCTGATACTGCAAAAGAAAAACCATCTAAAGGAATTGTAATGGCTGCTGGCCCAGGAAAAATAGATGAACCAATGACTGTAAAAGCTGGTAATACTGTTTTGTATGGCAAATATGCAGGTACAGAAATCACATTAGATGGTGCAGATTTGTTAATAATGAGGGAGAGTGATATATTGGCGATAGTATAGTATCAAGATGTCAGTATCAAGTATCAAGATTGGTCTGCCTATAGCTACTTTACTTTAATATTGATATCTAATTTTAAATGTTATCATTTTATAAAATAATTTCTAAACATTGAGTACTAGTCTTAATACTAAATACTCAATACTAAATACTCAAACAATGAGCAAAATAATTTTCTTCGATATAGAAGCAAGAAACAGAATGAAAAAGGGTGTAGATACCCTTGCAAATGCAGTAAAAGTAACCCTTGGGCCAAAAGGCAGAAATGTGGTTATAGAGAAAAAATTTGGTGCGCCACAAGTAACCAAAGATGGTGTAACTGTAGCAAAAGAAATAGAACTAGAAGACCCAATTGAAAACATGGGTGCGCAAATGGTAAAAGAAGTGGCTAGCAAAACTGCGGAGATTGCTGGTGATGGTACAACTACAGCTACTGTATTGGCTCAGTCTATTATTGGCGAAGGGCTTAAAATGGTAGCAGCAGGTGCAAACCCAATGGACTTAAAGCGTGGTATTGACAAAGCGGTTTCGCTTATTGTAGAAAACTTGCGTGGGCAAAGCCAAAGTGTAGGCAACGATGCAAAAAAAATACAACAAGTAGCTACTATTTCTGCAAATAATGATGAAGCTATTGGTAAATTAATCGCTGAAGCTTTTGTAAAAGTGGGTAAAGAAGGTGTGATAACGGTAGAAGAAGCTAAAGGTACTGATACAACAGTAGATATTGTAGAAGGTATGCAATTTGATAGAGGATATATTTCTCCATACTTTGTAACCAACAGCGAAAAAATGAGTGTGGAATTACAAAATCCATACATCCTTATTTTTGATAAGAAAATATCTATGATGAAAGATATTTTGCACATCTTAGAAAAAGTAGCACAAAGTGGTCGTCCGTTGTTAATTATAGCAGAAGATTTAGAAGGAGAGGCATTAGCAACATTGGTAGTAAACAAACTACGTGGTACGCTAAAAGTAGCAGCAGTAAAGGCTCCGGGCTTTGGTGATAGAAGAAAAGAAATGTTGACAGACATTGCTATATTAACTGCTGGTACAGTTGTGAGCGAAGAATTGGGCGGTAAATTAGAAGGTGTAGAATTGACAACTTTAGGTCAAGCTGCTTCTGTAACAATTGATAAAGATAATACCACGATTGTGGGCGGTAAAGGTGCTAA
>JAYUJS010000102.1:0-3751 GCA_043765095.1 Ferruginibacter sp. | reverse complement strand
ACCATTGGCAAAAGCATACTTACTATTCCACCTGCTTGGTTACCACCAATTCCAAACTTGCTCATAAGGTTGCCAGCAAGGTTAGATGACATACTTTGTGCCACAGGGTGGTTGCTAATATCTGCACCAGCGTTATTTTGGCTAAACATATTTAACACTTGTGCAGCACCATTACCGCCACCACCAAGCAAACCTTGCAAAGTACTCATTATAGAGTTGGTGGCTTCTGTTTGTACTGCTTCATTGTGTTCATTAGGTACATCTTGGTTATTTACAATCGCATCTTGCGAATGTTCTTTCACTAAATTGAATAATTCTTCAAACATTATAGTTAGGTTTTTATGATTAGAAAATAAATGTAAAGACTTATTTTGAAATAGAAAGGTTTTATTTTATTAAACTATACACAGTTTAACAGACTATTGAAGTTAAAATAAAACATATTTCATTATTTGCATTTATAATTTGTATTTTAGTAAAGAAAATAATTTAATGGTTTGTAGATAAGTGTAATTAAAGTATTGCACTTTTTAAAAATAATATAAATACAACAAAGCTTAAAAAAATTAAATATAAAAAATGCTTAAAGAAATTATCATATCAATACAATCATTTTTTGAAGCACATAAGTTTATAAATAAACATCGTTTATGGAAATGGATTATAGTACCTGGAATAATTTATACCGCCATGTTTGTTATAGGAATGTGGTTTTTTGGTAAAACAAGTTTATCAGCCATTGCTTTTATTGAACAAAAATCTGGATTAAAAACATGGGTAGATTATATGCAAGAAAGTTGGCTTAATTGGTTGGTAATTTTTATGCATTTTATTATAATGATTGTACTTTTTATTTTTTATTTCTCCTTATTTAGGTTTGTTTTTCTCATTATTGGTTCTCCTGTTTTTGCTTACCTAAGCGAAAAAACTGAAAGTATTTTAAAGGGTAAAGATTTTCCTTTTACATTTCCACAGTTTTTAAAAGACATTGTACGAGGCATGCGAATAGCAACAAGAAATTTATTGTGGCAAAGTGTTTACCTAGTAAGTATTTTAATAATTTCTTTTGTACCGTTAGTAGGTATGATAGCTCCATTGGTTGCATTGTTGGTAGAGTGTTATTACTTTGGTTTTTCTATGTTAGATTATAGTAGTGAAAGAAATAAATTATCTACTTCACAAAGTATAGCCCTTATTGGAAATCATAAGGGGCTTGCCATTGGCAATGGGCTTGCTTTTTACATAATGCATTTGTTGCCATTTGTAGGCTGGCTATTGGCACCTTCGTATGCTGTGGTAGCTGCTACGCTTAGCTTGCACAAGGCTCGGGAAAAGCAGGTAATTTATTGAAAGAAATATTAATGAAATGTATATTGCTAGACATAATGAACCATGCAGCTGTAAATCTTATGAAGCTTGGCAATGTTTTATTCTATAAATTTAAAAGTTTTTGTAAGCATTTCTTTTTTATGAAACTATGCTAAAAATTATTAGGTATTGTATAAATGAATTGCATTCGATTGGGCTTATTGCGTACAAGCAGCCACCATTTTTTTTAATAAAGGGCATAAGAGTGAGCTGTTTTAGTTGTCTGCTTTTCTTGAGAAACAAAAACACCAATTTCTTTTATTAACTGCTCCGCAGGCATAACAAGCAAAAATAAAAATCACTTACACTTTTTATTGGTTGGCTGGTTTAAAATTTTACCTCAGCTCTTATTGCTTTGAGGCTAGGCTTAACAACGTGTGAGCAAAAACACCCCGATTTTAGTTTTTTATTTACTTTTATCCCTACCACATGTCGTCTGTAAGCTCGCCTTCACCGCACACCCTTCAATACAAAACAATGGCGTACGCACTTTTTAACGTAAACATGAAGCACCTACGGCTGAAAAGAAACCCAAGAGTTTATGGTAAGTTTTTATAGCAAATATCAAACAAAATATGGCGTTTGAGAACTATCTACCTAATCCAAAAAATTTAATTTATCGCATTTTTTGAGCTGTATTGTTGGGCATATTATAGTGGTTATTAAATCCTTTTTTAATAGCCTCTTTGCTAAAATTTGATATTTCTATTTTTAATTTTGCATACTCATCTACACTAATTAAATCCTTATTACTTAAATTTATGAGTATAGTATGTATATATTCAAATCTATCTCTAAAATGGGTGTTAGCATTTATAATGGTTGTTGCTTTCTGTAAATTTACGATTGGGTGAATTTCTTTTTTCAAAGCTGCTTCAGCCAAAGAGGCACCCTCATTTTTTAGGTTCATTTTAATTGATGTAAGTAAAGCAGTTACATATTTATCTCTTGTAGCTGGGGCAAGCTTTTCAATTATGTTGTTGAATGTAATAAAATCAAAATGAAAACTACCGTAAGCATTCTTAGATGTTAAACTTGCAAGAGTAGATTTTATGGTTTTACCGAGTTCTAGTGCTGTTTTATATTCTATTATTGTTTTAGCAACTGTAATTTCTAAATCTGCTTTAAAATTTTTTTGAAGACCTAAAAGTTCATCAGCATTATTTATATTTAATGTGGATAGAAAATTATTGTGATTTTGTATGATATACGAAAAGGGTTCGCCAGGTTTTGACAAATTACCCAAAATAGTTTTTGCTTGGTCAGATACAACTTTATTGGTTGATGGATTTGCCAGTAAATACTGTTCTGTAATAGATTTAATACCAGCTTCCGCTTGATGTATATTTGCTTTAATTAATAGATTAAGCTCTGAGGTAGCTAATTTTAGGGCATCTGTACTACACTCATTTTTTATTATTGAAGGTGCTTCTTTATTAAATATTTTTTGTATTGCTTTTACTAAATTCCCCCACCCCTCCATTAATATTTTCCCTTTCTTAGGCATAATTTTTTTATTATATATAAAGAGCGTTACAAATAAAACTTACCATGTACAATTCAATTTATTTAATATATTTTAAGATTAGGTAGATAGTTCGAAAATTATCATTCTGTCAGCATGAGCTAATCTAAGGCAGTTCTAATGCAGTACAGACGTGTTTTCACAAAGGATAGCAGTATAAATACACCTTGTATTAATCCAGTAAAATTGGTTAAAAAGATTATTAAATACTTAGTATAATTTTAGCTATTTCGTTTTACTAAATTTTAATTATAGCAATACCACATTAAAAATAACTTTCAAAATTGTTAACCTAAATTTTATTACTTCATTTCTTATTTTATCATTTATAGCATTGGTTTGCCTTTGTTTTCCTTTCTTTTTAAATAATACCTCTAAATTTTGCTTGTTTATTATAACAATTAAAGATTTTTTCATTTTTGTTAAAAATCTCATTTACTACCTTTTCAATATTTTTATACTAAAAAATCTCAATAAATTTTTCTCTTATAAACCGAAAAATATTTAGCTATTTAAACTTATACCTGTGTTTTCCTTTAACTCATAACACGGTTGGTGAGAAACGAAACGAGGGGGAGAAAAGTAACGATAACTTAGTAGTTTTTTTAAACTATTGTTGTAATTTTTAAAAAAATATTGCATAAATTAGTTATTTAGTTTTATGATAAAATACCTCATTAATATTAGTATGTTTGAGGTATTTTTATTATTATAATTTTTTAGAGTAAACTGAATTAATTTGTAATTTTTAATAAACTTTTATAAGAATCTTTTATCATTATGATTAATTTTATGCCTACCATCTACCTAATACCCTGCACCCTTGCCGATGATGCTACAGAAACAATACCCACTTAT
>JAYUJS010000101.1:0-10739 GCA_043765095.1 Ferruginibacter sp. | reverse complement strand
TTTGTACAATTTTAAATGCGAATCCTTCATTTCTTTTTATCTCATTCCATTTTTATTGCCTTTTGTGCTGTTGCCCTTTGTTTTCAAACAAATGTTTTATTAGGTATTCCACCTAATTTCAATTTACTTTTATTTATATTATTTTCTACAATTTGTAGCTATAATTTTTATTGGTTATTGAGTAAGTTTTATTTTTCTAAAAGAATATTTGATGTTGCTTTTATAAAATTGAATGGTAGTTTCTTTTTGCTTTTTATAGTAGCGGCTATTTTTGCTTTATTGCTATTTTTTAGGTTGCAATATTTGCTTTGGTATATAAGTTTTTCAATAGCACTTACTTTTTTGTATGCCTTGCCTTTGCTGCCTTTTAAAGTACTAATGCCTTTACAACAACTTGGTTTTCTAAAAACAATTTTACTTTCATTAGCTTGGGCTTTTACTACTACTTTTTTACCCACCGCTTCGGTTATAAAAATTTATTTACCAGCTGTTTTATTAATTTTTCTCTCTCGTTTTTGTTTTATGCTTTTGCTTTGTATTATTTTTGATAGAAGAGATGCAGTATTGGATAAAATAAAAGGTTTGCATAGTTTAGCGACAGACATTAGCGAAAAGAAATTATTTTTATTTGTTTTTGTGGTTTATTTATGTTTCATAACATTCTCCTTGATTTTTTGCTACTATTTTTCAAATGTTTTTCAAGCTTCTGCATTTATTTTATCTGGTTTATTATTTTGGATAGTATATAAATTATCCAATAAAAAACACGGGTATATATTTTATTATTTTGTGGTAGATGGATTAATGTTGGTTACAGCCTTATTAAGCTTTTTTACTAGCTTATTTAGTTGAAATAAATATTTCGGCTATTATAGCAGCAAATGTAATACAGTACTGCAATTCAGTCTTATTTTGTAATGGTAAAATGTCATTCTTTCTGCTTTTTTATTTGGATAGGAATTTGATGGGATAAAAAGGGAATGATATGCATATTTTATTTTATTGTACAGTCTGTTGTACAATAAAAGCTGAAAAATGATTTAAAGTAGACTGGCCGGGATAAAAGTGGAAATCCTTTTTTTGCTGCATTTGAGCAAAAAAAGATTGCAACGAAAAGCCCGAAACGAAGTCGATTGAAAAACAAATCTTCATTAGCCCCAAAAAGAAATTTAATTTATAACAACGAACCTTAACGAGGTTCACTTTAAGTAACCATTGGTGAAACCCATGGACAATAACATGAGCACAAACAACCTTACCATAAAAGCAGCAGAAGCCCTACAACAAGCGCAACAAATTGCGTTTGGAAATAAAAACCCTAATGTGGAGACGGAGCATATTTTGCAATCGCTGCTAGATGCAGATGACTCGTCGGTAGATTATTTATTGAAGAAAAATAATGTAACCGTAAACCTTGTAGATAGCAAGCTGAAGGAGCTTATAAAAAAACTGCCCACCGTAAGTGGAGAGCCTTCACAAGGTATGGGTAGGGAAGCTAGTAATGTTTTATTGCGTGCAACTGCGGCGTTAAAATCTTTTGGAGATGAATTTGTAACACCAGAACATTTGTTGTTAGCCGTATTGCAAGGAAATGATAATGTATCTAAATTATTAAAAGATGCTGGCCTTACAGAAAAAGGTTTGATAGGAGCTATTAAAGATTTACGCAAAGGCGAAACCGTAAATAGTGCAACACAAGAAACTCAGTTTAATGCACTAAACAAATATGCAAAAAACTTAAATGAAATGGCTCGTGCAGGTAAGCTAGATCCGGTAATTGGTAGAGATGAAGAGATACGTAGAACCTTGCATATTTTAAGTAGACGAACAAAAAACAATCCTATATTAGTGGGTGAGCCTGGTGTGGGTAAAACCGCTATAGCTGAGGGTTTGGCTATACGAATTGTAAATGGCGATGTGCCTGAGAATATAAAAAGTAAAGTGATTTATGCATTGGATATGGGGCAATTGATAGCTGGTGCAAAATATAAAGGCGAGTTTGAAGAAAGATTGAAAGCGGTTGTGAAAGAAGTGACATCAGCCGAAGGCGAAATTATTTTATTTATAGATGAAATACATACACTCGTAGGTGCAGGCGGTGGCGACGGTGCAATGGATGCTGCCAATATTTTAAAACCTGCACTAGCTCGTGGTGAGCTACGTGCAGTAGGTGCAACTACGCTAAATGAGTACCAAAAATATTTTGAAAAAGACAAAGCATTGGAAAGACGTTTTCAAAAAGTGATGATAGATGAGCCGAGTGTTGAGGATGCTATTTCTATTTTACGTGGGCTGAAAGAACGTTACGAAACTTATCATCACATACGTATAAAAGATGAAGCCATAATAGCTGCTGTTGAACTGAGTAACCGATATATGACGGACAGATTTTTGCCCGATAAAGCCATAGACTTAATGGATGAAAGTGCCGCCAAGCTTAGGATAGAGATGAACTCTATGCCAGAAGAATTGGATACGTTGGAAAGACAAATACGCCAATTGGAAATAGAAAGAGAAGCCATAAAGAGAGAAAAAGATGAAGACAAGTTAAAGGCATTGAATACTGAAATTGCCAACCTTTCTGTAGATAGAGATACCTATAAAGCAAAGTGGAAAGAGGAAAAAGAATTGGTGGAGCAAATACAAAATGGCAAGGCTGCTATTGAAGATTTAAAAGTGCAAGCGGAGCAAGCGGAGCGTAACGGTGATTATGGAAAAGTAGCAGAAATACGCTATGGTAAAATGAAAGCGCAAGAAGAATTGATTGTGGAGCTTACTGAAAAATTGAATGCATTATCAGATAGAAGATTGCTAAAAGAAGAAGTAGATGCAGAAGATATTGCACAAGCGGTGGCAAAGGCAACGGGTATACCTATTACAAAAATGCTACAGAGTGAGCGTGAAAAATTATTGAACTTAGAAGATGAATTGCACAAAAGAATAGTAGGGCAGGAGGAAGCAATAGAAGCCGTGAGTGATGCTATACGCAGGAGCAGAGCAGGCTTGCAAGATGTGAGCAAACCAATAGGCTCATTTATTTTTTTAGGTACAACAGGTGTAGGTAAAACAGAATTAGCAAAAGCGCTGGCAGAATATTTGTTTGATGATGAAGGAATGATGACAAGAATAGATATGAGTGAGTATCAAGAAAAGCATAGCGTGAGTAGGCTTGTGGGTGCGCCTCCGGGCTATGTTGGTTATGATGAAGGTGGACAATTAACCGAAGCGGTGCGTAGAAAACCTTATTCCGTAGTGCTGCTCGATGAAATAGAAAAAGCTCATCCTGATGTGTACAATATTTTACTGCAAGTGTTAGATGATGGTAGACTTACAGACAATAAAGGGCGTGTAGTAAATTTTAAAAATACCATCATCATAATGACAAGTAATATGGGCAGCCAAATTATTCAAGATAATTTTGAAAATGTATCAGAGAAAAATAAAGAGGAAATTGTAGAGAAAACAAAAGCTTTGGTAATTGAAGAACTGAAGCAAACGATTAGACCCGAGTTTTTAAATAGGATAGATGAAGTAATAATGTTTCAGCCGCTAATGAAGAAGGAGATAAAAGGTATTATAACGATACAGCTAAATGAACTGAAAAACTTGGTGGCAAAAAATGGCATTGATTTACAGTTTACCAATTATGCGCTTGATTACCTAGCAGAAAATGGCTACGACCCACAATTTGGGGCTAGACCGTTAAAAAGATTGATACAAAAGCAAGTGGTAAACTTATTGAGCAAAAAAATACTGGGTGGTGATATTGATAGAACCGTGCCTGTAGTTGTTGATGTGTTTGATGGTACGGTGGTATTTAGGAATGAGAAGAAGGTTGAAAGTTAACGATTGTAAAAAATTGAATATTGTGAGTTGTTAAAGTGTGTGTAAGCTTATTGGAAGATTTTTTAAGAATCCTAACAAGATTTTAGAAAGTTGTTTAAAATTTAAAAAAGTAATATTTGGTTAATGATCACTTAACCAGAAAAATTATAAGAAGAATAATTAACTTAAATTTCTCATTTTGCTGACTACCAAATTATTAAATTATTTTATCAAATAAATTATAGAAGTGGTTTTTGTAATATCGAAAGAAAGGTATATCTTTAAAAAGTTTACATACAAATAATTTGTTATTTGTGTTTTGTAAGTAATTGTAAATCAATAAACAAAATCGTTAACTAAAAAGTGAACAAAAAATAGAATGGCATTTAAAAAAGAAGTTGTTGAAATTATAGAACCAAGAGACATTTTTGTAGGAAATGTAAAAGCAGAAATAACATTAGAAGAATTTGGAGAATACGAAAGTGAAATATGTGCAAAAGCTAATGAATCAGTAAAGCGCTTGTTAGTTGAATATGATGGAATTATACGTTTTAATTTTAGGCATTTTCCGCTTACTAATATACACCAACGCAGTTTGAAAGCAGGCGAAGCTGCTGTAGCTACAGGGCAAGAAGGAAAGTTTTGGGAAATGCACAATATATTGTTTGCCAATAGGAAAAATTTAGGTACAACAAGCTTAAAATTGTATAGCAAAGAAGCTGGTGTAAATAATAAACGTTTTTTAGATGACTTAGTAAATGCAACTTATGGCTGGCAAGTGCAGGGTGATTTGAGAGAAGGTATAGACAGAGGTGTGAAAACTGCTCCAACATTTTTTATAAATGGAGAAAGAATGGAAGATTACGAATACGAAGACCTTAAAAAAGGAATTGAAGACGCAATAAAGAATTTGAAAAATAAGGGTAAAGGTAAAGTAGCACCTGTAAAACCTATTGTAAAAGTAATAGCTAAAGTAAATGCTGATGAGGATTGGGCAAAACCTATTTATGCTGACAGAATAAAAGGCAAACCAATACCTGCTAGAAAGTCAAGTAAAAATTCAGGTCAGAGATCTACAATAATAGCACCTGCACTACCTGCTCCAAAACCAGCAAAAGAACCAAAACCTGCTAAACCAGCGAAAGAAGTAAAAGTTGCTGCTAAAGCTATAAAGGCATCGGCTAAAGCAAAATAAAGCATATAACCAAATTTAAAATATCATTTAAACCACTTCTATTGAAGTGGTTTTTTATTAAAAAATTAGTATGATTAATTTTACTGCCACGTTAGCAAAATTGGGTATGCATGGAGAAAAAACAGGATGGATTTATATACCTGTAGATATGGAAACTGCTTTACAAATAAAACCTAATAATAAAAAATCGCTTAAAGTAAAAGGGAAAATTGATGAAATAAATATTAATGGGATAGAATTGTTGGCAATGGTAGAGGGTTTTTTTATAATACCCGTAAAAGCAGCAATGCGAAAACAACTTAATAAATCCTTAGGTGACGATGTATTTTTACAATTGGAAGAAGATGATGATTTAAACAAATTATCAAGAAAATTATTGATGGCAATGGATGCAACTCCTAAAGCCGCACTTTATTTTAATACTTTGTCACCGTCTCATAAAAATGCTTACTCTACATGGATAAAAGCTGCAAAGTCTGAGTCAGTAATTGAAAATAGAAATGCCGCTACTTTAAAAGCATGTATTTTAAAAATGAGTTATTCAGAAATGATGAAAGCAAATAAAGTAGATAAAAGTAGAATAAAATAATGAAAAATGTTTTTCAGTATTTAGTTATATAAAAACTTCATTTTATTTGTTAAGCATTTGTAATATTGAATGCTGTTCACTTTTTTAATTATTTATTTTGAAATTTAAAAATCACTTATAACATGGTAATCTATTTTTCTACCTATAACTCCATTATTTTTAATTATAAATTTTAATTTTTTTAACATTTAATTTTTAAATACCAGTCTATGTAGCAACTACGATAACTTACGTATTTGTATCTTTACGTAATAATTTTTAATTTTTTATGAATAAAATTTTATCTGCATCACTGGCATTATTTGTTTTTTTTAATGTGCAAGCTCAAAAAAAAATTAATATAGCTGGTATAGTGAAAATAGAAGATGGTAAAGCATTAACAAAAGCATCTGTAAAATTATTTTTTATAGGTGAAAAAGATACTTTAAGAACAGTAACAACCGAAAAAGGTGTTTATACTTTTAATAATGTAGATGCAAAAAAAGCAGTGATAGAAATTTCGCATGTAGGCTATAAAAAATTTGCAGATAAATTTGATTTTACCAATGCGGACGAGAATGAAATTAATAATGATATTGTAATGACTACTGGTGACAATATGCTAGAAACCGTAACGGTAGAATCTTCAAAAATTTCTATAAAAGAAGACACCGTTTCTTATAGAATAGATAGCACGATGTATCGTAAAAATGATAATTTAGAGCAAGTATTAAAACAACTACCAGGGGTGGAAGTAGATAAAGATGGTAAAGTAACTGCACAAGGAAAAGAAGTAACAAAGGTAAAAGTAAATGGCAAAGATTTTTTTGGAGGTGATGTAAAAACAGCTACTCGCCAGATAAATGCGGACATGGTAGATAAAATACAAATAGTGGACGACTATGGCGACCAAGCTGCTTTTACAGGAGTAAAAGATGGCGACCCTACAAAAACTTTAAATATTCAATTAAAGAAAGACAAAAATAAAACTGTGTTTGGCAATAGCACTATCGGAATTGGAACAGAACAACGTTATTTAGGTTCTGTGTCTTTAAACTTTTTTAACAATGCACAGCAAATTTCTTTTACTGGAAATTTAAATAATATAAATTCTAATACCTTCGATTTTTCTAGATTGCCAGGTGGTATGGGTGCTATAGCGGGTGGTATGGTGCGTAGCTTTGGCGGCGGCGGTGGCGGTTTTGGTAATAGCGATGGAGTAGGCGATACAAAAACTTTAGGAATAAATTATAGAGATGAATGGTCGCAAACACTATCTGTAAATGGTAGTTATAGTTTTTCCAAAAAAAACATTACAACTGTAAATGATATTTACTCCCAAAATATTTCAAATAATATTGATAGTTCAATTTTTAATAAGCAAACATCTACAGATTATGCCATAACAGATAATCATCGTTTTTCTTTTAATGTAGAATATAAAATTGATTCATTTAATTATATTAAATTTAGTCCTGGTTTTTCACTAAAAAAAGTAGCAGACGATTATAAATCTACTTTTGATTATTTTACTAATAAAGGAATTGGCTTAAATAATGGAGTAAATGATAATCAAAATACTTCATCTACTCCAAATTATACGGCTAGCTTATTATATAATCATCGTTTTTATAAAAAAGGAAGAACGCTATCTTTAAATTTTACTGTTGGGAAATCAGTTACAACTGCTAATGATGATATAGATAATCAAACAACTTTTTTAGCACTTGGCGGTAGCGTGCCAACACGTTTGGTACAAAATATTACACAAGATAACAATAACCATAATTATGGAATGACCGCTTCTTTTAACGAACAACTTACCAAGAAAAAAGCATTAGAATTTAACTACACATTTAACAGGCGGTATATAGGAAATGATAAAGAAGTGTTTGATGTAAAGTCAGGAAATAATAATTTAGTTGATACCCTTACTAATATTTTTGAAAATATTTATACAACAAATAAGTTTGGTGTTAATTATAGGATTACTCAAAAAAAATATAATTATTCTATTGGGCTTGCAATACAGCCAGCAACTATTGAAAGCAATTCTTTTACAGGTAAAAAAACAACTTTTAAGCAAAATATTTTAAATTATTTTCCTGTAGTACGATTTGCTTTTAACTTTTCTAAAAGTAAATCTCTCAATATAAACTATAATGGCACTAACAACCAGCCTACTTATCAGCAATCTCAACCCGTGCCAGATTTTTCTAATAGGCAAAATATTATTATAGGCAACCCTGATTTGAAGCCAGAGTTTAGCAATACTTTTAGCATGAGGTATAACAACTTTAATTTTATAAGTGGTGATGTATTATTTGCTAATGTGAGTGCTACATTTATAAATGATAAGATTGTAAATAATGTGGTAGTAAGTAAACAATTTGGTAGAGGTGTACAAGAAACTAGGTACTTAAATGCAATTGGGTATTACAATGTAAATGCTTATTATGCTATTTCTAAACCTATAAAAAGTAGAAAATATGTATTTAATTACGGGGGTGTTTTAAATTATAATAACAATATTTCTTATTTTGATAATAAAAAAAATGAAGGAAAAAATATTATTTTAACTCAGCGTTTTTCTATGGATTATAAAATAAAAAAATGGCTAGAAACAAGTGGAGGAGCGATTTTTAGTTTTAACGATGTAAAAAATTCAATAGGTGCTAATAATACAAACATAAAGGCATGGAGCCTTACACATTCTGCAAGGTTATTTTTTAAGTATGATTTTATATTAAATTATGATTTAACAAAAACATTAAATACTGGTTTTACAGATAATGTAGTGGCCAACCCATTATTAATAAATGCTAATATTGAAAAACAAATATTTAAAAATAAAAATGGTTCTATTAAACTTGAAGTGTTTGATATGCTAAATGAAAATACCAATGTGGCGAGGTCTGCTACTGCATCTTTTATTACAGATACTAGAACGAATAGATTGCAACGTTACTTTATGCTAAGCTTTATTTTTAGGTTTAATAAATTTAGCGGAGCTTCAAAAGGTGGGCCTGGTATGATGCCTACAAGTGGTGGTAGGAGTGAGGTGAGGATGATGGGTATGTAGGGATGTTAAGGTTGAAGTTTTGTAAGTTGAATATTTAAAGTTTCTTAGTTTAAGAGTTTTTCTGTAAGGAGGATTATAAGTTTAAAGGTTAAAAATTTTGGTTTAGTTCTATTTTAAAAAATGAGTACCTTACTTTATTAACATTCTAGATTGGTTTATTAAATAATTTATAATGGAATAATTAAAAAATAAAAGTCTAATTAATGTTTTTTTAAAAGAAGTTTATTGAAACTTCTTTCAATAAACTTCTTTTAGACCTGTAAAAACTGTAATTTTAAAAGCTTTTTACCAACCATTTTTTGCTATTATAAAATTAATCTACTTTGGTAATCTTTATTATATTAGTAGGTAAGTGCAATTCAATTGGTGTACTACCAGTATTTACAACTATATCATCTTTTTGTACAAAGCCTCTCTCTTTTAAAATGCCAATTTGGTCAGCTATAATATCATCCAAGCTTTCTTCTTCACCGTAATAAAAAGCCCTTACTCCCCAGCTAAGACTTAATTGATTAATTAAACTTCTTTCTTTACTAAAAATATATAAAGGTGTTTTAGGTCTGTAACTACTTAGCATAAAGGCTGTATAACCGCTCTGAGTCATACCAATTAATGCACTTGCATTGCTTTCTCTTGATAAGTTGCATGCACTATAGCAAATAGCATCGCTTACAAAAGATGGTGAATGTGGTTGTGGTGTAAGTATATCATCACGGTCATAATCATAAATTGTTTTTTCCGCTTCTAATATAATTTTGCTCATGGTTTCTACCACCAAAGTAGGGTAAAGACCAGTAGCAGTTTCGCCACTAAGCATTACCGCATCTGCACCTTCTAGTACTGCATTTGCTACATCACTAACCTCACTCCTGTTAGGTTTGGTGCGGTCAAGCATACTTTCCATCATTTGTGTAGCTACTATTACAGGCTTTGCACGGTGCATACATTTTTTTATAATATCTTTTTGTACCATTGGCACTTGCTCAATAGGTATTTCCACACCAAGGTCGCCACGGGCTACCATTATACCATCACTTTCTACAATAATATCTCTCAAGTTTGTAAGTGCTTCAGGCATTTCTATTTTAGAAATTACTTTTATTTTGCTATCTTTTGCTTTTAATTTAGCTTTTAGCATACGCACATCTGCCACTTTTCTTACAAAAGAAAGTGCTACCCAGTCAAGCTTATGTTCAATAATAAATGCAAGGTCTTCAAAATCTTTCTCCGTCATAGATGGCATAGTAAGCGCACTATCTGGTAAGTTTACTCCTTTTTTTGGCGTTAATACCCCACCTAAGGTTACCCGCATTTGTACCTCTGTTTCGTTTAAAACTTTTAAAACAGATAACTCCATTTTACCATCGTCTAAAAAAATACGCTCGCCTACTTTTACATCGGTAGCAAGGTTAGGGTACGATACATAAATTTTATCATTTGTTCCCACCATTTTTTGGGTGGTAAAAATAAATTCGTCTCCTTCTTTTAAAGTTAGCTTACCATTTTCAAGGTCACCTACTCTTAGTTTTGGTCCTTGCAAATCTCCAAGTATGGCAATATTATAAGGTTCTTCTTTAATTATTCTTCTTATGTTATTTATTACTTCTAATTTATCTTCATGGCTACCGTGCGAAAAATTAAGCCGAAATACATTAACCCCGGCTTTTACTAATGCCAATAAGCCATCGTATGTGTTACAAGCAGGCCCCACAGTAGCTACAATTTTTGTTCTTTTTTGAGAGTGCTGATACCCAGCCTTTCTATCCATACCAGCGTGTAGGTATTTCTCTAAGTTTTTAGACATGTTAATTTTTATATTTTACAATTGTGTTTTTATTTTTAAATACTATATTATTTACTCTTTTTTACAGCCTCTTTAGCAAATAGTTTATTGTCATATATTATCTAAGTTATTGCGGAGAGATTTAATCATTATATTTTAAAACTCCTTTCTTTAAAGGGTTACTACTTTTTTTACAGAAAAATTTGCAATAAGTTTTGCTTAAAAACAAAAAGAGTTATTATTTACATTTTAAAGTTAAAAATTAAAGCAAGTTGGTATTTGAATT
>JAYUJS010000100.1:0-1375 GCA_043765095.1 Ferruginibacter sp. | reverse complement strand
TTTCCTCACCATACGTTGTGCCCTGTCCTTTACAGGTGCTACATTTTGCAGTTACGGTACTACCTTCTCCACTACATGTTGGGCAAGTGGTTACTGTTTGCATTTGCCCAAGAAAAGTATTTTGCACTCTTCTTACCTGCCCACTACCACCACAAGTACCACAGCTTTGTAAACTATTTTTATCTTTTGCCCCACTGCCTGTGCAGGTTTCGCACTTTACATTCTTTTTTACCTTTATGGTTTTGGTAACACCATTGGCAATTTCTTCAAAATTCAATTTCATTTTCACCCTCAGGTTTGTACCTCTTGTACCTCTTCCACCACCTCCACGACTACTTCTTCCACCTCCAAAAAAGCTACTGCCATCACCTCCATTACTACCAAAAATATCTCCAAACTGGCTAAAGATATCCTCCATATTCATTCCGCCTCCACTAAAGCCACCGCCACCACTTCTACCACCTGCAAATGCATTATGACCAAAACGGTCATATTGTGCTTTTTTATCAGAGTCGTTTAGTATTTCGTAAGCTTCCGCTGCTTCTTTAAATTTATCTTCCGCTACTTTGTCGCCAGGGTTTCTATCTGGGTGAAATTGCATTGCAGTTTTTCGATATGCTTTTTTTATTTCATCTGCTGAGGCACCTTTTTGTACACCTAAAATTTCGTAATAATCTCTCTTCATAAATACAAATGTGAAAATATGCAAATGCACAAATTTGAAAAATTTGCATTAAGCAATATTCTTTTTTAAAATTCTATTGTATGGATATTTTTTAATTAATTGTAAAAATGCTTTTGAATATTGGATAATTGGCATATTAGATAACTATCACATTTTCTCATTACTTCCCCACCACCACTTTTGCAAAGCGTATTAATTTATCATTCATGTAATATCCTTTTTGTACTTCGTCTACCACTTTGCCCCTTTTCTCATCTCCCATCTCTATTTCTGTTATTGCTTCGTGCTTTTCTACATCAAAATCTGTATCTAAGCTAATCATGGGCACAATACCTTTTTGGGTAAGTGTGCTACGTAGTTTGTTAAACACCAATTGCACCCCTTCTTTTACTTGCACAATATCATCGCTGCTAGCTATTTGTTTTTCTGCCCTATCCATATCATCTGCCACTTCTAGCAAACCTATAGCCATATCTTTACCAGCAGTTTGTATAAGCTCCATACGCTCTTTTGCAGTCCGGCGTTTAAAATTATCAAATTCTGCAAATAAACGCAAATATTTATCTTTCTGTTCTAACACTTCCGCAGTTAATTTATCTAATTGATTCTCATTATTAGCTATCTCTTCCAAAGGACTACCGAGGTTATTATCTTCAGATAATTCAGAGTTTAAGTTACTATTTATTGGTT
>JAYUJS010000099.1:0-3759 GCA_043765095.1 Ferruginibacter sp. | reverse complement strand
GTTCTTTAAAATATTTTAAGCATACACCATACAACAAATCCATGTAGCGGCTGTATAAATCGCCCAAAGTTTCCATGCTCTCAGTATGCTTGTATTGTTGCACAAGCTCACTATCGCTAAAGGAAGATGATATTTTTTTTATGAAAGCCAATGATATAAAGTTATAAAATAATTTTTAAGATTATTAAAGTATATTTATAGTAACGCTATTTGCATTATGCTCACAAGAAGTTGTGAGAGCCTTAGATTAAAGCTAGAATATTAAAATGAAGGTAATAAATATCAAAATAAAATTGAAGTAGCTTCCAAGGTTGCCAAAAATTACGCTAAACAAATTTTTGGTTAAATATTTTAAAGGGGAAAATGTAAAATTAATCATGAATGCCAATAAATATTTGCCTTCTACAAAAACCCTCATACATTTTAATAAAGGTTATTTTGTTTCTTCAAAATTAATCAATATCTGGCTGTGCTGTATATCGTAAATAAGGCTTTATAATTTTTAATCCTTTCGGAAATTTAATTTCAGCATCAGCTGTAGATACTGATGGCACTACTATTACGTCTTCTCCCAGTTTCCAATCTGCAGGCGTAGCTACACTAAATTTTGCAGTAAGTTGCAAAGAGTCTATTACCCTTAATACCTCTACAAAATTTCTACCAGTGCTAGCTGGGTAGGTTAATGATAATTTTAATTTTTTATCTGGCCCTATAATAAATAGTGAACGCACAGTAAAAGTTTCCGATGCATTGGGGTGTATCATATCATATAAGCCAGCAACAGTTCTATCTTCATCGGCTATAATTGGAAAATCTAGAAAACAGTTTTGTGTTTCGTTAATATCTTTTTTCCAGCTTTGGTGGTTTTTTATATCATCCACACTTACTGCCAATACCTTTACATTTCTTTTTTCAAACTCATGCTTTAACAACGCTGTGCGCCCAAGCTCTGTGGTACATACAGGTGTATAATCTGCAGGGTGAGAGAATAATATTCCCCAACTTTCCCCTAAGTATTCATGAAAATTAATCTCACCTTCAGTGGTTTGCGCACTAAAATTTGGTACAATATCTCCTAATCGTAAGCTCATAATTAATTTTATTTTTGCAAATATAATACTCTACTAATTAAATAGACTAATAAATTAAATTGGCATATTTTTTAAAATGAAATCTTTGTAAAAAACAACTACAATATTTGAGGATGATTTTAAATATTGAAATTTTTGTAATATCAATTGTAAATTTAGTTCAATTCTCTAAAAATAACGGGTGCTAATTTGAGCTTATCGAAAGCGAGTTTATATTAGTGCATTGTGTTCAACAATCTTCCCCCAAAATTGGTACAGACTACCATAATAACATTGTTGAAAAGACTATTTTTAATTTGTGAATGGTTAATATATCTCTTAAGTTTAGTTTCCTATTTTTTAAATTTGCTAAAATTTTAGCCCTTTTTAAATTATCATTTATATTTGTAGCACAAAAACTAAAAACGATGAAAGTAACAGTAGTGGGAGCAGGTGCAGTAGGTGCATCATGTGTAGATAATATTGCTCGCAAGCAAATATGCGATGAATTAGTAGTAGTAGATATTAAAGAAGGTTTTGCAGAAGGCAAAGCAATGGATTTAATGCAGACAGCACAGCTTGAAGGTTTTGATACCAAAATAATTGGTAGCACAAACGATTATTCAAAAACTGCTGGTAGTAAAGTTGCAGTTATTACCTCAGGCATTCCACGAAAGCCAGGTATGACCAGAGAAGAATTGATAGGCATAAATGCTGGCATTGTAAAGACTGTTGCAAAAAATATTTTAGAGCATTCTCCAAATTGTATAATAGTTGTAATAAGCAACCCTATGGATACAATGACTTATTTAGCATTGAAAGAAACAGGTTTGCCAAAAGAAAGAATTATTGGAATGGGTGGCGCTTTGGATAGTGCACGCTTTCGTTATTATTTATCGCAAGCAATAGGTTGTAGTGCTAGTGATTTAGGGGCAAACGTAATTGGTGGGCATGGAGATACTACAATGATACCACTTACAAGATTGGCAACTTACACTGGTGTACCTGTATCACATTTTTTAGATGCAGAAAAATTACAAAAAGTGGCTGCTGATACAATGGTAGGTGGTGCTACGCTTACAGGCTTGCTTGGTACAAGCGCTTGGTATGCCCCTGGTGCAGCTGGTTGTGCAGTTGTAGAAGCTATTATAAGAGATAAAAAAAAATTATTACCTTGCTGTGTGTACCTTGATGGTGAATATGGGCAAAAAGATATTTGTATTGGAGTGCCAGTTATTATAGGTAAAAATGGTTGGGAAAAAATTGTGGATTTTAATTTGAATGAAGAAGAAAAAAATGCTTTTGCAAAAAGTGCAGATGCGGTGAGAAATATGAATGATGTGTTGGGTACGCTGAGTATATAGTTGGCAGCAATTTTAAAATGACACTCTAAAATATGCCAGACTTTACAAATACCTTAATAGTGGGAATTTCTTCACGGACACTTTTTGACCTTGAAGAAGAAGATAAATTATTTAAGGAAAAAGGAATTTCTGAATACAGAAAAGTTCAAAGAGAGAAAGAAAATGAAGAATTAAAACCTGGAACAGCATTTCATATTGTTCAAGCTCTTCTTAATTTGAATAAACTTTCAACATCAAATAGATTAGTTGAAGTAATTGTGATGTCAAGCAATAGTCCAGAAACAGGTGTCAGAGTTTTGAATTCTATAAAAAGTCTCAATTTAGATATTACCCGTTCTGCATTTACAGGGGGAGAGAAAATTTCAAGTTATATTGAGGCTTTTCAAGTAGATTTATTTCTATCAAAAAATGAAACTGATGTGCAAGAAGTTATTGACTCAAAGACAGCAGCAGCAGCTCTAATTTTAGAACCACCTCTTGATTTCAATTCAGAAAAGGATACTGTAAGAATTGCATTTGATGCTGATGCTGTGCTTTTTTCTGATGAATCTGAACAAATTTACAAATCACAGGGAATGGCTGCATTTCACAAAAATGAAAGTGAAAATGAAAATATACCGTTAAAAGAAGGCCCACATGGAAAACTTTTGAAAACATTATCAAAAATTCAACAATATATGGACACTACAATTGAACTAACACCATTACGTTTGGCAATTGTGACTGCAAGAAATAGCCCTTCTCACATGAGAGTTATAAAGACATTGAAAGATTGGGACGTATATGTTGATGAAGCCTTTTTTTTAGGGGGAATGCCAAAGGACAAAATTTTGAAAGCATTTAATGCTCATATATTCTTTGACGACCAAGACGTACATTTAGACGGAGCAAAAAAAGTAGTTCCATCTGCAAAAGTGCCTTATCATTCTGACTCACCTTTGAAGACAAAAAAAAAATAACTGCTACCAACACGGTTTTGCAATATTGTGGCAAGACGTTGTAATACGCAGCATTATCAACATGGCAGCAGTTGTACAGGCAGGCCAAACATCGGTGGGCATTTGGTTGTTATTTTGTACGTTTGTTTTTCAATAGGGCAGCGGTTTCGGGCAAACGAATTTCAAAGCCGTACCTGCACAAAATTGTATTCGTTAGCTATAATTCTACACGGTCACAATGCAAATTTGAGCAGACAGACAGAACTTCGGTAAAAACTGTTATTATAACAGCAAAATATTAACATACGAATTTTGATGAAAAATAAATACGTAAACTTTATTTCGGACAACCATTTGTTAAGCTGCATTGGCAATCTTCATAAGGCA
>JAYUJS010000098.1:0-1376 GCA_043765095.1 Ferruginibacter sp. | reverse complement strand
GCTACTTTTTCGGGTACATCTGCTAGCTCTGTAAGCAAGTGTAGGTAACGTTCTTGGGTAATGGTGCCTTTTTGTATGGCAATGCGTAAGGCCATCATCGTTAGTACTACCAACTGCCCCGTAAATGCTTTTGTAGATGCCACACCAATTTCGTGACCCGCATGTGTGTATGCGCCTGCATGGCTTATGCGTGCAATAGATGAACCCACGGCATTTACTACACCAAAAATAAATGCACCATTTTCTTTTGCTTTTTCTAGTGCTACTAGCGTGTCCGCCGTTTCGCCACTTTGCGAAATCGCAATAATAACATCGCCTTTATTTACAATCGGATTTCTATACCTAAACTCCGACGCATATTCTACTTCTACCGGTATGCGGCAAAGTTCTTCAATAATATATTCTGCTACCAAGCCTGCATGCCAACTCGTTCCGCAAGCCACAATCATAATACGATCAGCATTTTTTATTTGCTCTATGTTGTCGTCAATGCCCGCCATTGTTATCGTTCCAGCTTCCGCATTCAAGCGTCCACGAAGGCAATCTTGTATTGTACTCGGTTGCTCATAAATTTCTTTGAGCATAAAATGGTCGTAACCGCCTTTTTCAATTGCCGCTAATTCCATATCTAACTTTGTAATGAAAGGAGTTACTTTTTCATTGCCAATATTTTTAAGAATCAATTCATTGGGTCTAACAATGGCCAACTCATAATCGTTTACATACACTACTTCTTTTGTGTATTCAATAATTGGCGATGCATCGCTTGCTAAAAAATGTTCTCCTTTACCAATGCCAATAACAAGTGGACTACCCTTGCGTGCTGCAATAATTGTTTCAGGATCTTGCTCATCTAACAATAAAATGCAATAGGCTCCTGTAATTCTTTTTAGTGCAATACGCACTGCTTCTTCCAAAGTACATTCATTGTTTATTTGAATATCCTCAATAAAATTGAGCAATACTTCGGTATCGGTATCGCTGGTAAACGTATAATTTTTGCTGAGTAATTCTTTTTTTAGCTGTGCATAGTTTTCGATAATGCCATTGTGTATCATGCTCAGTCTGCCAGTGCTGCTAGTATGTGGGTGACTATTTCTATCACTCGGTTCGCCATGCGTAGCCCAACGTGTGTGCCCAATACCAATATGAGCATTCAAATTTACGCCCACAAGGCTATCTTCTAGCTCAGCTACTTTGCCTTTCTTTTTATAAACATCTAGCTTACCATCGTGCAATAGAGCCACGCCACTGCTATCATAACCTCTGTATTCCAGCCTTTTAAGCCCCTTTAAAATGATGGGGTAAGCTTGCCTTGGCCCCGTATAACCTACAATTCCACACATAATTTATTGTTTATTTCGGTGCAATATAAT
>JAYUJS010000097.1:0-1376 GCA_043765095.1 Ferruginibacter sp. | reverse complement strand
TTTTTTTTTTTTTTTTTTTTTTTTTTTTTTTTTTTTTTTTTTTTTTTTTTTTTTTTTTTTTTTTTTTTTTTTTTTTTTTTTTTTTTTGTTTTTACTATCTCCATAGCTCAAAAAACGAAATTCGTTTTGCATAGCATAGTTATACATTTTTTTCCAAAGCGACAAGTGCTTTTGCTAAAAGGTTGTAAAAAACAAATTCGTCCTAAAATTCGTGTTTTAGAAAATTTAATAGCTTGGATGCAAGAAAATAATTTGCAACATATTTTTACTCGTACTCAAATATTAATTGCACCGAGTTACAAATTTAGAATTGCAAATATGTTGGTTACCAATTTTCATCAGCCAAAATCAACATTGCTTTTATTAATAGCTGCTGCTATTGGCGATGATTGGAAAAAAATGTACAACCATGCTATGCAAAACGAATTTCGTTTTTTGAGTTATGGTGATAGTAATTTGATTTATATAAATACTTAAGGTTGTATAGAAACCGGCGTATTCACCGGAATAAAATCATACAAATCTTGCATTTCAGAGTATTTTACAGAGATGCAACCGTCTGTCCAATTGTAAAAATTATCTATCGTCCACTCTTCTTCCTTACGTGTAGCATGTATGGCAATGCCATCTCCAATACGAGCATTTTTTGGTATCAAGCCTTTTGCTTTTCTTTCTTTAAAACGCTTTACACTTTCGGCAGTAGGATAGTTTAACAACAACTCTAAGCCCCATTTGCTCTGTGGTTTTTTCAATATTATTTTAAAATTACCTGTTGGTGTTCTTCTATCTCCTTCTCTCATTTTATCAGTTAGGTCTTTGCTACCAAATACTATTGGATAAGTTGCATACCAACCTTCATCATCATAAACTTGTAATTCGTACAAACTTTTTTTAATTATAATTGAATACGGATTCACATCTTGTGTCATTCGAAATGCCTTTCTGCTCTTTTCTCTTTTGGAAACATGACGAAAATTTCCTCTAGGCCCAAAAGAGCTAAACATACATACTGTAGAATATGCTACTAAAAAAAGGAAAATGTATTTTCTCATTGTTTTATAATTGGGGTTATTATCTAGACTTTAAAAATACAAATTTGTAAAAGAATTAATTGTTATAATAAATATAATTTACAAATATTTTTACTCATATGTGGAAAACATATTTTCCTAAAAAATAAAAAAAGGCTGCCTCAAAATTTTGAAGTGTATGTAATGTTGAGCTTGTCGAAACATTACATACACTTCAAAATTCAAAAAGTTATCAATTTCGACAAGCTCAATTTGACAACTTTTTGAATTTTTAGATAGCCTCTTTTAAAAAATTATTGAAAAAAATTATCTCACTAATTTTAATTCATCTACTATATTTTTTGC
>JAYUJS010000096.1:0-3764 GCA_043765095.1 Ferruginibacter sp. | reverse complement strand
CGCAAACAATTGTTGTTGATTTTTCTTGCTTGGTTATTTGTTTTACAAAACAAGTTGAATTTGCATTTTTGCCCCAAGTAAATAGTTGTAATGAAGGGTTTTTTGTAGCTATAAAATTTTTGACTTCTTTAGAAAGTATTTCATCATCTGCACAAAAAATAAGTTGTTTACTATTTTTAAAGAGCAATAATTTTTCTTTTATTTTTTCTTCTAAAGAGGTAAAACCTTCTGCATGTGCTGAGCCTATAAAAGTTACTATTCCAATTTCTGGGTCAATTATTTTTTGCAGATTGAGCATTTCATCTGGCTGCGAAATGCCTGATTCAAAAATGCCTAATTCGTTACCCTCCTGTATGCGCCATACGCTCAATGGTACGCCCACTTGTGAGTTGTAGCTTTTAGGGCTGCGTACAATATTATAATCATCGCCTAATAATTGATTGAGCCATTCTTTTACAATCGTTTTTCCATTGCTGCCTGTAATGCCTATTATGGAAAAATTAAATTGATGGCGATGTTGTGTTGCTAATATTTGCAATGCAACTAATACATCGTTTACTTGCAAAAAATTTGTATCAATATATTTTTCTGCTTCTTCAAAACTTTTATCTACTACAAAATTTCGTACGCCTTTTTTGTATAATTGTTTTATAAAATCATCTCCATTTCTGCCTTGCCCTTCCATGGCAAAAAAGATGGAAGTTTCTGGGAATAGTAATTTTCTACTGTCGGTTATTATGTGTTCAATAGTTGAATCAATACCTTTTTGTGAGTTAGTGGCGGAGATGATTTGGGCAATATTGAGTGTGGTGTAGGTCATGTGTAGTATGAGACGCCTACGGCATCTGTCTGATACACGGGTTGCACCCGTGGTTACTCAAGTTCAACCAAGTTGGGGTTGTTTGTTAAGGAATTTATTTAAATTTAATCTTTGTTTTATTCTACAACTTTTTTCACTAATATCTTCGCTCGGTCACTTGATTTTTCGGGAAGTTCTTCGCTTTGTTCTCCGCTAAAACCCCGACCCCGTGTTTGGAAAGTCAATTCTCAATATCCGCACTATCCCCTGGTGAATCTTCTTTTATATGATATTTGGAATAGACAATAGAACCAACTATGCAGACTACAATCACCAATAAAGATGCCCACTCTGGTAAATGTAAATATTTTTTATTTACTCCTATAAAAGTAAGTAATGGCAACATCATTTTTACGCCAACAAATAATAATACAATGGCTATACCTTCTTGCAAATAATCAAACTTGCTTGCTGCACCTCTTAGCAAAAAGAATAAACTCCGCAAGCCAAGTACCGCAAAAATATTAGAAGAATAAATCAACATTTTTTTGGTTGGGTCTGGTATTACTGTAAATACTGCTGGTATGGAATCTACTGCAAAAACAATATCTATTAACCCAAGCATAACTACCACCATGGCTAGTTTTGTAAAGAATGTTTTACCCTCTTTTTTTATGATAAAACTGCCGTTGGCTTCATCATTAGTAGTACGCATTATTTTACTTATAAATTTATAGGCCCAATTTGTTTCTGGGTCAAACTCATCAACTTCATTGCTAGCAAACATTTTTATACCTGTGTAAATAAGAAACAAACCAAAGATGTACATTATCCAACCAAAACGTTCTACTAACTCACTGCCTAGTGCTATAAATAATATTCTAAAAACAATGGCCATTAAAATACCCAGTAGTAAAACTCTAGAATAATCTTGTTCTTTTACTTTAAAAAAATTGAAGATGATAATGAATACAAAAATATTATCGATAGACAATGACCATTCTAGCAAGTACGCAGATATGTAGGAGACTGCATCTTTTTCTCCATTTCCACCATCATTTTCCCACAAAATAAATGCACAAAATGCAAAGGAAAGCAATACCCAAAAGCTGGTTTGTACGATAGCAATTTTTAACGATATGGCTTGATTCTTTTTACTGAGTAACCCTAAATCGAAAATGAGTGCCACTACTATTACCAATCCAAAAACGAGGTATATGATTTGTTGTTTATCCATCATTATTTTCATGGGTTGCACCCATGGTTACTTAAAGTCAATCCCGTTGGGGTTTGTTATAATTTTTATTTTTATTTTGAACTTTATTTATTTTATTTTTTGTTTTACTTACGTAGTATATTTTATTTTGCGAATCCAATAAAAAATAATTGCCAATAAAAGTACAATACTTATAGGCACTACAATATTTATTATTTGCCAAAATGTCTTTTCCTCTGCTGTTTTTTTACTGTCTAGCAAACGTACTACATAATCTTTTGCTTTAGCTTCACTTAGCCCATTTTCGTTTATCAAATAATCTAAACAGTTTTGTAAAAATGCTTTATTGGCAAAAGGAAATTCTCTTTGTGTGCCAATGGTATACTTGTTAAGCCCCATAGGTACTGGGTTTCCTTTAACTACACTATTTAAAACAATATCTCCATCTCCTACAATAATTATTTTGCCGTTGCTTACAGCTTGTGGTAAAAATACTTGATTATACGATTTTAAACTATCTGCCATAGCTGTTGTAAGTCTATTTGCAAATATAGATTTGAACTTACCTTCTAATAAAACAGCCACAGGAACATTTGCTTTTTTAAATTTAGCATCCTCAGGTGCATTTACATTTTCTGCAGCGCTAATGATGGCAGGAGAACCAATGGTACGTGCATTTGTAGATGAATTGAGCAATACCGTTTTTGTAATACCATCTGCTTCTACTGTATCTATAGAGTTTGTAAATTGCCCTGCTACAAAACCAAGCCCTTTGTTTATTGGATGGTTGCCATTAGACTCTAACACAGGAAAATAATTCCATGGCAAAAAATCAAATTGCCCATTTCCATTTACATCAAAAGGCAATACATCACATTGCAAGTCCATTAACAAGTCTGCATTTATACGTGCACCATAGTTAAACAATAAATCGTTTAATTTAAGGTCTCTATCAAATGCAGTTACTTGCCCCTTTTGAGATTGAAGGCTATCCATTTCTGCATTTAATCTATCAACAAATAAAATAATTTTGCCGCCGTTCATTACATATTGGTCAAGTTTTAGTTTTTCATAGTCTGTAAAGCCCATGGTAGGCTTTACGATAAACAATACTTTTATTGCAAGCGGTACAAAAGGTTGTGTACTTAAATCAAAAGGTGCAAAACGATAATTTTTATTCAGTACATTTTCAGATAAATCATAAGTAGAAAGATTTGTAGGCTCTCCATTACCTACAGCATAAGCTACAACTGGCTTTTCTTTTTGTGTAATTTTTGAAATGCCATCTGCTAGTTTGTATTCTAGCAAAGCCTCTGCACTGCTTATTTCTGCAAAACTTATTTGTGGTGATTTGCCTTTGTATAATTCCACCAATTCATTTTTGCCATTATAATGCAGCCATGCAAAAGGATATACATATTGTTGTTGTTGTCCTTCTTTTAACTGGCTGGTAAGATTTATTGGGTACATACCCATGGCAGAAAGGGTGTCAGCATATTTTACCTCTGTACCTGTAATTTCATCATCTGGATTTATAAAACTATATTTTATTTTATTGCCGCCAATTTCTTTAAACTCTCTCAGCAAATCCTTTGTAGAAGCAGATAATTGGCGAAAGCCTGATGAGTAATTTCCTTTTAAGAAAATATCTATCGTAACAGGCTCATCTATTTTTTTAAGTAATTTTTTTGTAGGGTTGCTTAATGTAAAACGTTTTTCGTTTGTAAGGTCTATACGTGTATGAAATAG
>JAYUJS010000095.1:0-3769 GCA_043765095.1 Ferruginibacter sp. | reverse complement strand
CGCACAAGTAGAAATACAAGATATAGCAGACGAACTAGAACGTATTGATGATGGCATAGCCTATGATGCAGAACGAATAAATATAGTAAATGAGCGACTTTCAGCAGGGTATAAGTTGCAAAAAAAACATGGGGTAGTAAGTACAACACAGTTGCTTACTATTCAAGAAACATTGCAGCAAAATTTAGATGCTGTTTTTAATATTAGCAACAATATAGAAAAACTTGAAAAAGAAACAGATAAATTATTAAACGAAGCAAATTCTGTTTCAAAAAAAATAAACTTTAATAGAAATGCACAAGTAAAACCATTTACACAAAATGTAAATAAATTGCTTTCGCAAATAGGCATGCCCAATGCCCAAATAAAAGTAGATATACTAACAACTTCATTAACAGCTCACGGGAATGATGAAATAAATTTTTTATTTGATGCCAATAAAAGCAATCGCTTTGAACAACTGCACAAAGTAGCAAGTGGTGGTGAGCTAAGTCGGTTAATGCTCTCTGTAAAATCGTTGGTTGCAAAAAAACTACAACTACCCGTACTTATTTTTGATGAAATAGATACTGGCATAAGTGGCGAAGCGGCCAAGCAAGTAGGTTTTATAATGAAAGATTTATCTGTCAATCACCAACTAATTGTAATATCTCACCAGCCACAAATAGCTGCAAAAGCTACAGCACACTATTTTGTATACAAAAAAATAGTGGAAAATACAATACAAACTTCGGTACGTTTATTAAATAATGATGAAAGAATAGTTTCCATTGCACAAATGCTAAGTGGTGAAAAGCCTACAGCTGCTGCATTGGAAAATGCGAAGGAAATGATGAATTAGCTGGATTGTTGTTTATTTGTATAAGTTACAAGAATATAATCATTACCACATCTAATAAAACAATTGGTCTAATTACAAAAAACCTCCAAAATTATATTTGGAGGTTTTTTTAATTATCTTTTAAATAATATTACTCTTCTGGAACAACAAATGTAATTGGTTGCTTGCGATAAGCATTTACAATATTACCATTTTGCTGGGCAGGTGTCCATTTTGGTCCTTTTCTAATAGCACGAACAGCTTCTGCCTCCATGCCATACCCAAAACTAGTGAGTGATTTTACATCACTAATATCACCATTTCTTGATACTATAAATTGTACAATTACTTGGTAGGTGCCTGGTGGTGCATTATTATCAGCAGTTACTTGGGCATTTAAGTTTCCTTCTAAGTATTGCTTCCATTTTCCTGCTCCTCCTGGGAAAGATGCTTCAATTTCCACTTTAGTAAATGGAGCATCATCTTCTACCACTTTAGCAGGTGCTGCTACTACTTGAGATTCTTTTACCTCTACTGGCGCTTGCACTATTTGCTTAGTATTTTCTGTAACCACCGTTTTTTCACTTATTGCAGCATCTTCTTTTATTTCTTCAATCTTTTCATCTTTCTTTACTTCGTTATCCTTTTTAATAACTGGTGGGGTAAATTGAATTTGCTTTATCTCTGGTGGTGGAGGTGGTACTACTGGCGGTGGTATTACAGGTGGTGGTGGTTCATCCTTTTTAACTTCTGCCATAGCAACTTCTTCAGTATTTAATACCTCAGCCTTGCCTCCTACTGCTTTTGCTAATAAAAATCCACCTCCTAATAATATTAAGAATATTCCCATTGCAATTAGTGCCTTAAAAATACGAGAATTGTATGTTTTTCTAAGTTCATAAGCACCATACGACTTGTTTTTACCTTCAAAGATAATATCAAGTATATCTGCGTTTAAAATTTTTTCTGCTTCCATATTAAAAAACTTATTTTGTAATTAGATTCAATAGAGATTAATTTCCATAAAATTATTTAACCCCATTTGTAGCTTCTGTAGCGGAAATTAACTTTTTTTCTGTCTCAGTCATTTTATCCTCTGCATAATGCCCAGCTTTTACTCCACAAATCGTCATTTCATCAATAATATTCATAGAATTTCCAAAGGTTGATTGGTCATCTGCTTTTATAACATACATCAAATCTCCTTCTGGTGTGGTTTTCTTTTTATCAGTTATGATTGCTCTTACTGCTTTAAAATCCGATGTTTTAAACTGCTCAGATAATCTTGTTTCATCAAGTTTACCCATATAATAATATACTTGGTTAGCTTTTCCTAACAAAATCGTCATTGCACCAGATTCTTTTACTTCTTTTTCGTTGTTTTTGTCCTTATTTTCCTTAGGTTCATTCATAGCCATGGCTGTAGATTGGCTCATTGTGGTTGTAAAAACGAAAAACGTAATTAATAAAAAACCGAGATCAACCATTGGTGTTAAATCTACTTTCGTAGATTTTTTTACTGCTTTTTTTACGCCAGGCCCTTTTTTGTGTCCGCCTCCCGACGAGGTATCCATTTCTGCCATGATAAATTATTTTTATTATAAATTAATATTTGTGCTATTCACTTTTAGCCGCAGGCGCTTTTTGCTTATTTGCAATATACAACTCTGAACCTATAGGGGCAGCTGCCCCATCTGTTACAATTTGAAACTTATAAATTTCATTTTTCTTAAACGCTTCTTTAATACTCTTAAATTTTGGATACAATGCATTACCATCACCTTTTACCAATAATATTTTTTCTAACTCTTTTTGGTCAATTTGTTCTTTTGCAAAAACATTGGTTACACTTCTTACCCAGTCTATCATTTCATTATTAGCACTGTCAGTTGGTATGCCTGGAGATTTTTCTGCATCCATTTCGTTGGCTAATGCCAATGTGCCTTTTACAAGGTTTAATGGTGTTCCAATAAATGCTTGTTTACCCCATTTTTGTAATTCAGCAGGTGATAAACCTAATGCTTTTGTTGTATTAATATCTTCCAATACTTCTTTTTTCTTAGCATCTTCCCCAAGCATAATAAAAGTACGACCATCTTTTGTAAGCGTAATAACAATTGCTTTATCAGAGGCTACTTTTGTAGATACAGAAGTAGGTACTTGTACAGCCAACACTTCTGGCGGCTTTTGCTTTGTTGCTAATATAAAAAAAGACAACAAAAGAAAAGCTACATCGCACATAGCCGTCATATCTACAGCGGTGCTTTTTCTAGGTATTTTTACTTTTGGCATTTAATTTAATTTTTTAGGTTTACTTATTATTAATGTTGCAAAACAACATTGGCAAATTATACTGTAAAAATATATAAACTGGGAAAGCAGTATACTCCCCAGTTTTTTAAAAATTTATTTTTCAGTAGTAATTTTACAAATACAAGATGCTACTTGTATATCTTTTCCATACAATTATTTGTACAAAGAAGCAAAAGATTGTGTTAAAGTAAAACCAGACTCATCTATACCGTAAGTAATACCATCTATTTTAGTAGTAAAGATGTTATAAAATATAATAGCAAGTGCAGATGTACCTATTCCCAAAGCAGTATTATACAAAGCTTCAGAAATACCTTGAGATAAAGCATTTGCTGCACCAGTACCGCCGCTTCCAGAGCCTAATGCAGAGAAAGATTTAATCATACCCACCACTGTACCCAATAAACCAAGTAATGTTGCTACTGATGCTATAGTAGAAAGAAACACTAAGTTTTTTTCTAACATTGGTAATTCAAGTGAAGTAGCTTCTTCTACCTCTTTAGATATAGCCATTACTTTTTGATCAGTACTTAATTCGTTGTTATTTATCATGTCTTTGTATCGGTGAAGTCCAGCCTTCATTACGTTACCAACACTTCCTTTTTGTTTATCACACTCCGATAATGCTGCATCTAC
>JAYUJS010000094.1:0-1384 GCA_043765095.1 Ferruginibacter sp. | reverse complement strand
ACATTCTATATTTTCAGAAAATAATGAAAATATATATCTAAATAAAAGCCGAAAATTTTCGACTAATATTTAAAGTAATTATATTTAAAACTAATCAACCTACTAATTATTTAAATATCTTCAAAATCGCTCCAATAAATTTATTCTCTTCTGCTTTTATCATTATATCTAGCAAGCTATCTGCATGTTTGCTCAGTTTTTTTATATCGCCTACTACTTGTAAAAATTCTTTTGAACCTTTTTCTTTTTTGTCATCTAAGTTTTCTAAAGTTGCAAGTAATTTTAACATTGGATCAAGTTCACGCTTTTTTCTTTCTTTTATTATTTGCGTAGCTACTTTCCATATATCTTTATCAGCAATAAAATATTCTTTTCTTTCTCCTTGTACTACCACACGGTCTATTAAGCCCCAGCCTATTAAATCTCTAATATTCATATTTACATTACCACGGCTTATGGTTAGTTGTTCCATTATATCATCTTGTGTTATTGGCGAAGTACTTATAAGCAGTAATGCATGTATTTGTGCCATGGTTCGGTTTATACCCCATTGTGTACCAAAGGCTCCCCAGCTATTTACAAATTGTTGTTTTGCTTCATCCAATTTCATTTTACAAACATACAATATGTTTTTGTATTTTCAATAAAATATGAAAATTAGATTTTTTATTACTTTCTTAATGCCACGACTTTTAATTTTATGGAAAAATTAGTTACTTACATCATAATACTATGATAAAGTTTACTATACCCGAGCCATGCCAAAAAGATTGGAACACAATGACCCCAAATATTCAAGGTGCATTTTGCATTAGTTGTCAAAAAAATGTTATTGATTTTACTTTATTTTCTGACTATGAAATATTACATTTTTTAAAAAATAATTTGCACATAGAAACTTGTGGTAGAATAGAAGTAAAACAACTTGAAAGGGTAAACTTACAAATAGATGAAAATATTTTGTACACAAATATTAGTCTTTGGAAAAAATATTTAGCAATAATTTTAATATGCTTTGGCTTTATGATTACAGGCTGTAATAAGAATGAAGAAAAATTTCAATCTTCAGGTGGCTTGCTTTACCAACCTGTAGAATTGAATAAAAAAAAAGACTCTATAATAATATTTCCTCAGCCTTGTATACTAGAAGTTACAAAATTAGAAACGCTAACAGGTGTTATGATAATACCTGTGCAAGCGCCACCTTCTGTAATTGCAGGAGGAATAGCTTTTGAATATGTAGTAAACGATACTATAATCTTAGCGATTGATACAATTCATAATATTGTGAAGGATAAAGTAAATGATACGATAATTAAAAGTAAAGATTCAATTAGTTTAAAGATGGATTCTTGTATTACGAATGGTTTCACAAAATTATAAT
>JAYUJS010000093.1:0-10836 GCA_043765095.1 Ferruginibacter sp. | reverse complement strand
AGACCCTAAATACGATATTGTAGCAGATAGTTTAAAATATAATACTAATACCAAAATAGCACAATTTATTGCACCTACAATTGTAAAAACCAAAGATGGGAAAATATTGCGATCAAAAAATGGTACGTATGATTTACAAAATAGGTATGCCCAGTTTTTTGATAGAACATTAATTACTGACAAGAATACGTCTGCTATTGCAAATGAAATTTTTTTTGACGAAACAACAGGGGTGGCAATATTAAATGGCAGAGCAAAATACGTAGACAGCTTAAACCACATGATAGTGCTGGGTAATAAAATTGAAAGTAATAATAAAACCAACTCTTTTTTAGCCACAGGTAAACCTATTGTAATAATTGTAAAAGATAAAGATAGCACCTATATATCCGCTGATACATTGTTTAGTGGTCTAAGAAAATATGATAATAGTTTTAATAAAATTGCTGTAAAAAAAGATTTAATAAAAAAAGTAAAAGAAAATAAAATATTTGTTTTACCTACTAATAAAAAAGACACCGTATTATTAGTTAATAATAAAGTGGATACGCTAAAAATAGCTTTAAATGTAGATACTGCAAGTAAAAATATTATTGATACAAGTAAAAAATTAATTGCCTTAATGGATACCATTGCAAAAAATAGTATTAAAAAAAAAATAGGCAATACCTCAATACCAAACGACAGCAGCAAAAATTATTATATAAAAGTAGATACGATACATAACAAACAAATTTTTACCCAAATACCGCAAGATAGTATCCGCTATATACTCGGTTATAGCCATGTACGTATATACAATGATAGCTCTCAAGCAATATGTGATAGTATGTATTACAGCACCGAAGATTCTGTTTTTAGGATGTTTAAAAACCCAGTAGTATGGAAGGATAAGAACCAAATTACAGGAGATACCATGTACCTTTTTACAGAAAACCAACAACCAAAAAGAATTTATGTTTTTACCAATAGTATGATAGTGAACCAGCAAAATGTAGCCATGTACAATCAAGCAGGTGGGCGTACACTCAATGCATATTTTAAGCAAGGCAAAATAGATTATGCAAGGCTGAAGGGGTCACAAGCTGAAACTGTTTTTTATGCCCAAGACCAAGACAGCGCTTACATAGGCATGAATAGGTGTAGTGGCGATGTTGTAGATGTATATTTTGAAAAAGACGAAGTACGCAAAATAAAATTCATAAATAGCGTATACGGTACCATGTATCCCATGCACCAAATACCACCTAATAAAAGACTATTAAAAAACTATAGCTGGCAAGATAAGAGTAGGCCAAAAAGCAAGTTAGAACTGTTTGAGTAGAGTAAAGTAAAAGATGATATTTGCAGAAAAGTTTAAATTGTTTAATTGTTGTTGATGTGGTTATTTTTTTTTAGTATCTGTAAAAATAATTATTCAAAAAATTTTGCAAAAGTTGTAAAATATGAAAATAAAATTAATTATAAACTTAGTACAATCCTCTCAAAAAATGATTGTCAGCCATGGTTTGTCCAAGCTTTGTTTCTAAAAGCGCAATAAGTACTACAAGCTCAAACATTTTTTTTAGGAATATTTATAATGAATAAATGGTATAACTAGCACAAAAAACCTACAATAAAATTGGCAATAGATAATTCATTTACTATACTCCAATCACTAATTTACTTTCTTAAGCATTTACTTATAATGTAATTTCCTAAATTTAAGAGGTTTAAAAATATTATTACACATTAAAATAATTTGGTAATAACTTTTAATATCATAGTATGATTAAAAATTATTTCAATCTGCTTTTTATATCTAAGTTAAATTTTCTTGCATAATCTTTAGCTACGTCGTAGCCTGCATCTGCATGCCTTATGACCCCCATGGCAGGATCGTTTCTCAATACACGACTAAGTCTTGCTGCAGCTTCATCTGTACCGTCTGCCACTATCACCATACCTGCATGTATGCTATAGCCCATACCTACGCCACCACCATGGTGTAAACTTACCCAACTAGCACCACCTGCTGTATTTACCAATGCATTAAGTACAGGCCAGTCAGCAACAGCATCACTACCATCTAGCATTGCTTCAGTCTCTCTATTAGGGCTCGCTACACTTCCAGTATCTAAATGGTCTCTACCTATTACAATGGGGGCTTTTACTTTTCCAGTTTTTACCAAATTATTAAATGCAAGCCCAGCTTTTTCTCTATCACCTTGCCCTATCCAACAAATTCTTGCTGGCAATCCTTGAAAAGCAATTTTTTCTTTAGCCATTTTTATCCATCTTATCATGCCTTCATTTTCTGGAAAAAGATTTATCATTACTTCATCAGTAACTGCTATGTCATTTTCATCTCCACTTAATGCTGCCCATCTAAAAGGTCCTTTGCCTTCGCAAAAAAGCGGACGAATATATGCTGGTACAAAGCCAGGAAAAAGTTCGTTTACACTGCCACTTTTTGTTCTAGTACTTAACAATGGAAAGTAATCATCTATCACATCATTATTGGCTTCATGTTCTAAAGCTCTAGCTCTTAAATTATTTCCATAATCAAAAGTTATTGCACCCATATCTTTTAATTGTAGAATAAGTTGAATATGCAAATACATGCTTTCGTAGCTTAATTTTTCATAAGCATCAGGGTTTTCTTTTCTTAAAATATTAGCATCACTATTTGAATAATTGTTTGGTATATACCCAATCAATGGGTCGTGCGCACTTGTTTGATCAGTTAAAGTATCAGGCACAATATTGCGTGCTACTAGCCTTTGTAATAAATGTATAGCATTGCACAAAATGCCTATGCTTACTGCTTCTCCAGCTTCTTTTGCTTTTAATGCTGCATCTATAGCTTCATCTATATTAGTATACTTTTTATCAATATATTTTGTTTCAAGTCGTTTATCTATTCGCCATTCTTCCACTTCTGCTACCAATGCTACACCTCCATTCATAGTTATTGCAAGTGGCTGTGCACCACCCATACCTCCAAGCCCAGCAGTTACATTTAGTGTGCCTTTTAGCGTGCCGCCTGTAGCAGTTTTGCCTGCTGCGAGGTGAGAAAAATGTGTATCTGCAACTGCTCTATATGTTTCGTAGGTACCTTGTACAATTCCTTGGCTGCCTATGTAAATCCAGCTGCCTGCAGTCATTTGCCCATACATCATCAATCCCTTTTTCTCTAGTTCATCAAAGTGTTTCCAATTAGCCCAGTTAGGTACCAATTGAGAGTTAGAAATTAATACACGTGGCGCATCTTTGTGCGTTTTTAACATCGCCACAGGTTTTCCACTTTGTATTAGCAATGTTTCATCATTTTCTAAATCTTTTAATGCTTTTATTATCAAATCAAGCGATTCAATATTTCTTGCAGCTTTTCCTCTACCGCCATATACAATTAATTCTTCGGGTCGCTCTGCCACAGCAGGGTCTAGGTTATTAAGCAACATACGAAGGGCGGCTTCTTGTACCCAACCTTTGCAATTTAATGTAGTACCTGTGGGAGTTTTGTATTTTTCGTGGTTGTAAGTCATATTTTCTTGTTGATAACAGCTAGTGATTAAAATTAAACTTTGTTATTTTAAAAGTATTATACCTAATAATTTTGGCGAATTTTATTTCTTTAATTATTTCAAAATGCCTGTCATCATGGTCTACAAGAATTAAATTTAATCGGATAAAATTTTCAATAAATAATAGGTGTGGATGTGATGATAAAAATAAATAAAGTTAGTGGCAATTGTAGGAGTCATTTTATTTTCTAAAATTTACCAATATTCTATAAAAATTTCATTGTTCTAACAAAGTATCCATTTACTATATAATATTTTTTCAAACATTTATATACTAAAACATCTTTTTTTGAAAATAGTAAGAATGACATTTGTATCAATTAATTTTTTCTGTTTTGCTCATTTTCCCAATAATTATATTTAGTAGTTAAAATACTTTTTATTCTAATAAATTTTCTACAGCATTTAATTCTTTGTTAGCAAAATAGTTTCCAATCATCAAAGGTATTTGGTATAAATTTTCATAAGCTACATTATCATAATATAATTTTAATAATTCTTTTTGTAAATTATTTAAAAAGAAGGAATTTCTAAAACTTGCATATTCTAAATTTTGTATAAAGTTATAAAATTTATTGCTTTCAAAATGTCTTCCTGTAAAACTCTATCCGATTCATTAAAACTTACTTCTTTTCTAAAATCCTCTATAATTAATTCTAACTCAGTAGAAGTTTTTAGTGGTCTTCTAAATTCAATAGCTTGCACAGCTGTAAGTAATTCTATTGCCAATACTTTTTTTACATTATCTATCACCCGCTTACATTTTACCGCTCCATTTGCACCCATACTCACATGGTCTTCTTGGTTGTTGCTACTAGGTATACTATCAATAGATGATGGAGTGCAAACTTGCTTATTTTCGCTTACTATTCCTGCTGCTACATATTGAGGCATCATTAGCCCAGAATGTAAACCTGAATTTTTAATTAAGAATGCTGGCAAGCCTCTTTGCCCACTCAATAATTGAAAAGTTCTTCGCTCACTTATGCTAGCTATTTCACTCATAGCTATGGCTAAAAAATCTGCTGCTAATGCAAGGGGTTGCCCATGAAAATTTCCACCACTTAGTATTAAATCTTCATCTGGAAAAATATTTGGATTATCTGTAACCGAATTTATTTCTGTTATGAAAATATTTTTTACATAATTAATAGTATCTTCTGTAGCACCATGCACTTGTGGTATACAACGAAAAGAATAAGGATCTTGCACATTTGTTTTTTTCTGCAATATAATTTCGCTGTCTAATAATAAATTTTTAAGTGTAGCTGCTACATTTTTTTGCCCTAAATGTGGGCGTATAGCATGTATGCGTTCGTGCAAAGGCTCTAAAGTACAATTAAAAGCATCATAACTTATGGCAGCAATAATATTTGCCCAATTCATTAATCTTTCTGCTTGCACCAAATTATGTAAGCCATAAGCACTCATAAATTGTGTACCATTTATCAATGCTATGCCCTCTTTACTTTGAAGTTTTATTGGTTGCCATTCTAGTTTTTTTAATGCAACTGCCGCAGTCATTTTTATACCTTGTAAATATACATCACCCAATCCTATTAATGGTAAAGCTAGGTGGCTAAGCGGTGCTAAATCTCCTGATGCCCCAAGCGATCCTTGTGTATAAATGATGGGGTACATTTTTGCATTGTACATATCCATCAATCTCTTTACTGTATCTATTTGTACTCCTGAGTGGCCATAACTCAATGATTTAATTTTTAGCATTATCATCAACTTCACTATTTCTTCTGGCACTTCTTCTCCCAAGCCACATGCATGAGATTTTAAAAGATTAATTTGTAATTCTTCTAACTGGTTTGCATCAATTTGTACATTTTGCAAAAAGCCAAAACCTGTATTAATGCCGTAATACAACGCATCTGTATTTTTTATTTTCTTGTCTAAATATTCTCTGCATTTTAAAATTTTATCATGCGCATCAAAAGTAATGGACACTAATTGGTCATAAGCAAGTAAATTTTTTATTTGTTCAAAATTTGTATTTTTCTTATCTAATGGTAAATAATTATAACTCATTAAGTCAATTTTTTCAAATGTACAGCAAATAGAATGTTTTATTAAAAATGAATAAAAATTAAAAGTGAAAATATTGTTTATTACTAAGTAATATGAAGGAACTTAATTATTTATATAAAAGTATTATTAAAATTATAGGAATATTATCATTTAAAAATGTGTAATTGTAATATTAAAAGTTTGAATATAATTATTTGGTGCTAATAATTTTTTAGGTATTTATTAAATAAGTAATGACAAAAATTATAGAGTGAAAATCTTTAATCAATATTTTTCGCAATTGGATAAAAATATTTATTTTTATATGAATTATTTAAAACTCCTCTTCCATATTTAGATGGTCTTTTATAGCAATTTTTATAAATAATTTGTTGTAATGTCTATTTCTTCTATTTTTTTTAGCATCTTTTCTTTTTGCATTTCGTTTGTCTATTACAATTGTTTCCAAATTATTTAAGTCATCTAAATTTTTAATATCATTTGGAGCATTTCTCTTTGGCATTTTAAATTTTTTAAAAAAATACGATTTTATAATATTTAGGGATTAAATTCAATTAATGTCTATAGCCTTTCCAAGTACCACCATATTTATACATTGGTAAATCTTTGGCTTTGTTGCAACATTTTGTACAAACAAAAATCCATATTTTTCCTTTTTTTATTTGTATTCTATACAGCGTTGTTTCTTCATTTTGGCAAATAAAACAAATTTTAGTTTTCATTGGTTTAAAATTTCTGAATGCCTTTTCATATTTTAGTATACTTAATTTTGCTATATAGCAAAAATTCGTTCAGCTTTAATTTTCTTTAACGGACATCATTTTTTTACTAATTTTTAAAACGAGAATTGTACAAATAATACCTATTATATCCACATAAAATACGCTTTTTAATTTAACTTAGGTTTTAAAGTTATGGGTGGATTGTTTTTGCCAAATATTTGTACAGCTTCGTACTTAGATAAAAATTTTATGAGAAAGCCCACTTAAAAATCTTACTTTTTCTTTTGTATAATTGTTTCAAATTCAATTTTTCTTTTTTCCAATGGTATTGCTAACACTTTAGAAATGTTTTCATCCATTTCATTAAGAACTTTTTTAAACTGCTCTTTATTTGGATGCTTTACATCAAAAAAGATTTCTTCAATACTATGTCCAATATCTTCATTCCATTTATTAATTAATTGATTTGCTTGTTGCAAATATTCAGTTTTATTTTTACATTTGTTAGCTAACAATCCAAATTGTAAAGTAAGATGATGGTTAAATTTTTCTGCTATAATTATTACAGCATTGTAACCTTGGTTAGATAATTCGTATGTATCCGTAACACAAATTAATATTTTTGTGTTCTTTAAAAACTAAATTCTTAAAATATATTAAAGATTTACATCTTCAATAATTTATTGATAATAATTTAACAAATAACTCTGGATACCGAATTCGTTTTTTTAGCTATAAATTAGCAGTAATTAACTTGTCGCATTATTAAACCATTGTGCCTATATTTATTACAATTTTTTAGTAATGTTTTTAGTTAAATAAAATTTCTTTTTCCGCCTTACACAATCATTAGTAAATGAGTAAATTAAACATTTTATGCAGTTAGACAACGATATTTTAAATCAATTCCTAAGCCCTCAAAAATCAAATCGTGCAGAGGCAGAAACTTTAATAAAAAAAGTGACAAATAAACTTTTAGACTTTTTATCAAATGCAAGTGAAAAGCCAACTAATCCAACTTTAAAATATTTAGATACGGTTCATTTTAAAATTCCTGAATTTTCTCAAACTCATAATGAAATTCAAAAAAACTTACAGGAGTTGTATGATTTGAGTATGAACCCTGCTAATCCGAAGTATATTGGACACATGGATAGTATGCCTACACTTTGGTCAGTTATTGGCGATTTTATTGCTTCAGCATTAAATAATAATGTACTTAGTTTAGAAATGTCACCTTTTATCACTCAATTAGAATATTCGCTAACTAAACAATTTGCTTCACTTTTTGCACTTCCCGAAACCGCAGGTGGTGTAATGTTAAGTGGTGGTACTCTTTCAAATTTACAAGCTTTGCTAGTTGCAAGAAATACAAAACTCAATATTAAAAATGGCAATATTTTTTCATTAAAAAAAGAGCCAGTTATCTTTACTTCAGAGCATTCGCATTCATCAATACAAAAAATAGGAATGATGATAGGAATTGGAATTGACAATGTAATAAAAATAAAAACAGACATTAATTCTAAGCTTGATATTAACGATTTAGAAGTTCAAATTAATGCACAAATTAAAATAGGCAAAAATCCATTTGCAATTGTTGCAACTGCAGGTACAACTGTATCGGGTAATGTTGACCCTTTAATTGACGTTTCAAAAATTGCCAGAAAGTTTGACTTATGGTTACACATTGATGCTATTTATGGAGGCGCAGTAATATTTTCAGAAAAATATAAGCACATAATTATCGGAGTTGAGCAAGCGGATTCTATTTCATTTAATCCTCAAAAATGGATGTATGTTGCAAAAACTTGTTCTATGGTTTTATTTAAAGACTTTAATAAAATGGTAGAAAATTTTAGAATTTCTTCTCCTTATATGAAAGAACAAAATACATACATCAATTTAGGAGAAATAAATGTACAAGGCACAAAATATGCAGAGGTAATAAAACTTTGGCTTTCATTACAAAGTCTTGGAAAAAATGGATATGGAAAATTAATAGATTATAGTTTTTACTTAGCAGAAGAATTTGAAAAAGAAATTTTTAAACGACCATATTTAAAAATGACCAGCAAACCCGAAATGAATATTCTATGTTTTCGTGGAGAACCAAAAAATATTAAAGCTAAAAACTTTGATAAATGGAATGAAAATTTACAGCAATATTTATTATTGCAAACTGACTTTTTTTTATCATTACCAAAATATAAAAATGGAGTTTGGTTAAGGACAGTTTTACTAAATCCATTTTTAACAATTGAACACATTAAAACATTGTTTCTAAATATTGATAATTATGAAAAAAATCAATCGGTTATTGAAACAACATACTAATTTTTATAAATAGTATACATATACCTTTATTTATTTATAACTGACCAGCATTTTTATATTATACTTTTAAGTGTTTATTTACAAAAAAAACAGAACTCTACAGCTATTAATTATATAAAACTTATATAAAAAATACGAATTAAAGCAAGTATTTTTGCCAAAATGAATAACTAAATTATTTTGATGAATACAAAGATTTTTATGCAGGGGCAAGATGAAGATATGGAGTTTATGCCCATTATACCACTAAACGAAGAAGAAGACGGAGCTAATGATGAGCTTACTCCTAGCGAATTGCCATTATTGCCATTAAGGAATACTGTATTATTTCCTGGAGTGGTAATCCCAATAACTGTTGGTAGAGATAAAAGTATAAAAGCTGTAAATGATGCTTATAAAGCCGACAAATTGGTAGGAGTAGTATCGCAGAAGGATAGTAATGTAGAGGAACCTGCGGTTACTGATTTGGTAAATATTGGTACAGTAGCAAAAATACTAAAGCTTATAAAAATGCCAGATGGTGGCACTACAGTAATTTTGCAAGGGCGTAAGCGTTTTGAAGTAGTAGCTATAACCGCAGAAGAGCCATATTTTAAAGCTACTATCAATTTATTAGAAGAAATAAAACATAAAGGAGATGCAGATTTAGATGCAATTATTGGAAGTGTAAAGGATTTGGCAGCGCAAATTATTGGATTATCTCCTAACATACCAAGTGAGGCTGGTATAATTTTAAAAAATATTGAAAATCCTTCTTTTTTAGTACATTTCGTAAGTAGTAACTTAAACTGTGAGCTTAAAGATAAACAAAGATTGCTAGAGCTAAGTGATTTGAAAGAGCGTGCTGAATTATTGATGAGCTTAATGCATACCGAACTTCAATATGCAGAGCTTAAAAACAAAGTAACCAACAAAACTAGATCAGAGCTTGATAAGCAGCAGCGTGAATACTTTTTGCAACAGCAAATGAAAGCCATAAAAGATGAGCTTGGTGGCGATAATGTGGCTGAGGTGAAAGAAATGCAGAAAAAAGCGGATGCAAAAAAATGGCCACAAACTGCTGCAGAAATGTTTAAAAAGGGAGCAGAAAAATTGGAGCGCATGCACCCAAGTACCCCTGATTATTCTGTAGTGTATAACCACTTAGATTTAATGCTAGACCTGCCTTGGGATGATTATACAGCAGATAGCTACGACCTTAAAAAAGCAAAAAAGGTATTAGACCATGACCATTATGGCATGAATAAAATTAAGGAACGCATACTTGAATACCTCGCTGTGCTAAAGCTAAAGGGAGATATGAAAAGCCCAATATTATGTTTTATTGGTCCTCCTGGTATTGGTAAAACTAGCTTAGGTAAAAGTATTGCGGCTGCCATTAATAGAAAATACGTGAGGGTAAGCCTTGGTGGCTTGCACGATGAAAGCGAAATACGTGGACATCGCAAAACCTATATAGGTGCTATGCCAGGTCGTATTTTACAATCTATACGAAAAGTTAAAAGTGGTAACCCTGTAATGATTTTAGATGAGATAGATAAAGTTGGCACTGACCATAGAGGAGACCCATCTTCAGCATTGCTAGAAGTATTAGACCCTGAGCAAAACAATGCTTTTTATGATAATTATTTAGAGCTGGAGTATGATTTGAGTAAAGTTCTTTTTATTGCTACTGCAAATAATATAAGCAATATACAACCAGCCCTACGTGACAGATTAGAAGTGATAGACCTTAGTGGATATGCTGTAGAAGAAAAAATTGAAATAGCTAAAAGGCATTTGCTGCCTAAAGAAAAAGCAATGCATGGTTTAAAGCCAGAAAGTTTTAAAATGAGTGATACTGTGTTGCAAAAAGTAATTGAAGATTATACAAGAGAAAGTGGTGTAAGAGAACTTGATAGACAACTTGCAAGTATTATGCGCTATCAAGCAAAGGAACTTGTACTTAGAGATAAATTGAAAGCAACCATTACAAATAATGATGTAGAAAAAATATTGGGTAAGCCAAGGTATAGCAATGAATTATATAAAACGGCTAATATGCCTGGTGTAGCAGTAGGACTTGCTTGGACGTACGTAGGAGGCGATATTTTATTTATAGAAACACAATTAAGTGAAGGTAAAGGGGAGCTTCAGCTTACAGGTAACCTTGGAAATGTAATGAAGGAAAG
>JAYUJS010000092.1:0-3786 GCA_043765095.1 Ferruginibacter sp. | reverse complement strand
CCTATTTCTTTAATGGCAAGCAATGCTTTTTCTGGGCTTATGCTGCTTATACCCAGTTTTACAAACAAAGAGTTGCCTTTTAGGTTAAATTGTAAAATAGTTTTTACAGTAGCACCTGTGTCTTGTTTTGCATTATTTTTATTACTGTTTAAAAATATTTTTGCAATTACAGAAGAAGAAAAACGTGCAGCAAAATATACTCGTTGGTTTTTTGCCCAACCGGTGCTGTATCTATATCCAATTAAAGTACTATCATTAATAAGTTGCAACATACCTGCGGTGCTTTTATCCCAATTTATACGAAAACCCATGTCAAATTGTAGCCATGCATTGTTGCTATTAAAATTATATTGGTGGTAGCCGCATCTTTCTGTTGTAGTAAATTTGCAATCTACATTATTGCCAAGTATTACACAGTAAAAACCAGGTGTTGCTTTTTCATTTGTATGGCTAAATGCTATTTTTATTTTTTCATCATGTATGTGTGAAGTGTCCGTAAGTGGCAGCACACTAATATCTGTATAATCACCAATGCCTGTGCCGCTAAGGTGTGTATGGCTAAAGCCAGCTATACTATCGCTGCTGTAGTGGTAGCCACTACACCAATCCCAACCTTCGGTACCATTATCGGGGCTTAGCTGCACCATGCCAAATGGAACGGTTGCGCCTGGGTATGTATGTCCATGCCCGCCTGTGCCTAAGAATGGATCAACGTATTTGGTGAGTTTTTGTGCATTACAAACACAAAATTGTAAGGGTAAAAATAGGATTATAACAATATTTTTTTTCATTCGTTAAAATTATAATAGCAACTTAATAAAAATTAATTATAATAAACTAATTGTTATTAAAAGTTTTATTTAACTTTCGACTTATACTTTAATAAATCGATATGAAATTAGCTGCTTTAGATTTTGTTATTATACTTGGATACATTTTATTAACATTTTCTATTGGATATTTTTTATCTAAACGCTCCTCTCATAACCTTAGTGGATATTTTTTAGGAGGCAATAAAATAAAATGGTGGATGTTAGGTCTGAGTAATAGTAGTGGCATGTTTGATGTAAATGCGGTGAGTTGGCGTTTGGGTTTATTGTTAATGTATGGTATTCAAAGTGTGTGGATACCTTGGGTATGGCCTGTGTGGAACCAAGTTTTTGTAATGATATTTTTAAGTACATGGCTGCGTAGGAGTGGAGCAATGACAGGGGCAGAATGGATGCGTATTCGTTTTGGCGATGGCACTGGTGGAAAGCTGGCACATATTATTGTGGTAGTATTTGCAGTGGTGGAGGTGATGATTTCTATCGGAGTCTTTTTTACAGGTATTGGAGGATTAGTGGCTGAATTATTGCCAAATATTGATATTAGTATTAGTGCCATAAAAATGGTAAGTAGTAAAACAATGTATGCTATAATACTTTGTTTACTTACTACAATTTACGCTATTAAAGGAGGTATTTATAGTATCGTTGCTACCGAAGTATTACAATTTATAATCCTTACTATTTGCTGCTTTGTGGTTATTTATTTGGGAATGACAATGGTTTCTACCAGTGATATAAAAAGTTTTTTACCCGAAGGTTGGTTAGACTTTTGGCCAAAGAGAGAAATAAATTATAACTGGCCAAAGCAATATCGAATTATAGAAAATGAATCAGTACAAAATGGGTATAAAATGATAGCTGGTATGGTAGGCTTAATGATAGGAAAAGGACTAATAGCAAGCATTGCAGGGCCAGTACCTGGTTTTGATATGCAACGAAGCCTAAGTAGCCAAAGCCCTAAGGATGCTGCAAAAATGAGTGGCTTTACTATTTTAGTTTTATTTATTCCTTTGTATTTTATGGTGGGGGGATTTGGATTGTTGGCCATAAAACAATTACCACAATCCATCGGTAGTATGAAAGAAGTAGGTAACATTTTTAATGTATTAATACAGCAATTGCCTGTAGGCATAAAAGGGTTAGTAATTGCTGGATTGCTTGCTGCATTTATGAGTGTATTTAGTGCTTTTGTAAATGTGGCTCCTGCCTATGTAGTGAATGATTTGTACAAAAGATATTTAAAGAAAAATGAAACTGATAAACATTATGTAATGATTGGCAAATGGGTTTCGTTTGCAGTGGTTATTATTGGTATTTTAATAGGTACACAAATAAAAAGTTTAAATGAAATTATTTTATTTGTAGTAGGTGCTTATTATGGGGCTTATGCTGCACCAAATATGCTTAAATGGACTTGGTGGCGTTTTAATGGCTATGGTTATTTTACTGGAATGATGTGTGGAATGACGGCTGCAATGTTTGGTAATGATGTAATACATTTTATGGTAAGTAATTTTATACCTTCATTAAAACCAATGGCCGATACGCAGGCAATAGGCTTAATGGCTTTTGTATTTATTTTTATAGTTTCAATGGTAGGATGTATAGTGGGCAGTTTACTTACACAGCCAGTACAAAATGAAATTAGCAAATCTTTTTATGCCAAAACAAAACCTTGGGGTTTTTGGAAACCTATAGCTGCATTAATTAAAAAAGACAATATATATTTTGAAGAAAATAAAAATTTTAAAAGAGATGCAATAAATGTGTTAGTTGGTGTTGTATGGCAAATGAGTATGGTAGTAATGCCACTATATGTTGCATTTAGACAATGGCAATACGCATTAATTGGTATTGGAGTATTGTTGGTAACAAGTATATTTTTAAAACTTAATTGGTATGATAAGTTGGAGGAAGATTAATTATAATTGGAAAAGTAAGTAAAGCCAAAGATGCACAGTAAAATGCAGTTTGTGAAAAATTGAATAAAGTAATAGCGTTTCTAATTTGTAAAAACCAAACCGTGAATGGGTGGCAAAAAAAAATAGAGAAAAGCTACAAATGCACAGAAAACAATAGTTTATAAAATTAAGTTTTTAAAAGTGTTTCTAATTTATAAAACTAAACAGTGAATCAGTATCAATAATGAAGTAGGTGTTTTGTAAAAATTGAATAATGCAACAAAATTTTTAATTTATAAAAAGTAAACTGTGAATCTGTGGCAAAAAAAAGTATAAATATATTAGTAAGTATATTTTATTCTGTAAGCGTATTTGCTCAAACAGCTTTAGATACTACCTATAAAACCACTTACTACGTGCAAAAAGTAACTCTCTTTCGTTTATTGCCAAATACAAAAGGAGAAATAATTTTTCTTGGTAATAGCATAACCGACATTGGCGAATGGTCAGAATTATGGCAAAATAATAGAGTGAAAAATAGAGGTATTTCTGGCGATAATACTTTTGGAGTATTGGCAAGGTTAGATGAAGTAACTGCATCAAAGCCTGCAAAGATTTTTATAATGATAGGCATAAATGATATTGCAAAAGAAACTCCTGATAGTATCATAATTGCAAACTATAAAAAAATAATTAGTCGCATAAAAATAGAAAGCCCCGCTACAAAAATAATTGTGCAAAGTATACTGCCTACCAATAATTATTTTTCAGAATTTAAAAGGCATCAAAATAAAATGGAGCATGTACTTTTTGTAAATGCAATATTGGAAAATTATTGTGAAGAAATAGGATTGGTTTACTTAGATTTATATAATTCTTTTTTAGATGAAAATAAAAAATTGGATAAAAAATGTACGAATGATGGGTTGCATATAAATGGGTATGGTTATATGAAGTGGAAACAGATATTGGTGGGTAAGGGGTTGATGAAGCTTTAGGGAAGCCACAGATACAGATTCACGGTTTTTAGTTTTTAAATGGAAAGTTTACTTAAG
>JAYUJS010000091.1:0-1389 GCA_043765095.1 Ferruginibacter sp. | reverse complement strand
ACCCACCAGACCCCTAAATGATTAGAACGTTTCTCAAGATTTGTTAACCGTGGGTGTACATTTGAAAAACGATGGGAAATTATGTAAAAAAGACCTTGTTAGAGAAGGTAAAATTAATTGAAGAGAGCAAATCATTAGGTATTTTAGAGACAGCCCGTAAGCATTCTTTACACTATCAAACGCTAAAAAATTGGGTAGATAACTATGCTCTTTATGGCAAAGATGGCCTTGAACGTAAAACCGTAAAAGCCGATCCTGAATTAAAACGGTTGTATTTGGAGAATGAGCAATTGAAGTTAATACTAGCCGAAAAAGAATTAGAGCTGCGTATTAAAAACGACATGCTAAAAAAAACTTCTTGCCTAACTGCGACAAGAAAATGATAGCCACCACCTACATACAACAAGGGCATTGTACCCGTAAAGTACTGTCAGTTTTAGGCCTATCGGCTGGTAGTTATTACCACTTACCAGTTGCCTCTATAAGCAAAAAAGCTAAGGGAATAAAGCCTAGTACAACCACCTTAACCCACCAAGGTTTAGCGGTAGATAATAGCATAATTATAACTGAGGTAAAGGGATTGTTATCGCAAGAATTTATAGATTATGGATACCTAAAAGTGTACCACCATCTAAAAGAAAAGTACAGCATTAATCACAAAAAAGTATACAGATTAATGAAGCGTAATAAACTATTATTTGCCACTAAACAAGTAAAAATAGGTACGAAGCAATGGGTTAAAGAGTTAGTACCACAGCCAACTGTAGCGTTTTCGTACTGGGAGTTTGATATAAAGTTTATGTATGTAAATGGACTCGGATGTTATATCCCTCTACTGTCTGTAATAGATGTAAAAACCCGTTGGTTACTAGGGCATTTGTGCCAGCAAAGCATCAAAAAAGACGATGTAAAAGTATTGATGGAAACACTCATAGCTACCTACACTATACCACAAAAAATTACCGTAAGATGCGATAATGGTTCACAGTTTGAGAGCAATTTAATACGAGAATATTTTATAAGCAAAGGGGTAGAACAAGAGTTTACAAAACCAGCAACCCCAGAGCAAAATGCACACATAGAATCATACCACAGTATTTTAGAAAGGGTAATTTGTAGGCAGTACCTATTTGAAACAGCAGCAGACCAATTAGCCACTCTAAACCGGTGGGCAATGTTTTATAACTACCAAAGGATACACTCTGGCACAGCGTACACAAGTCCTTACAAAGCACTTAAAAAAGCTGCAATAGATGTAGATGAATTATTTGTAAAAGTAAAAACAGAAAATAAGCATATTTTTATACCGTTAAACCAAAAGGAAATAGGCAATGCAGATGTGCAACCTATCAGAGATAACTTAACCGACCGAAATAAACATACCGTTCT
>JAYUJS010000090.1:0-10891 GCA_043765095.1 Ferruginibacter sp. | reverse complement strand
TTTTTTTGGTTTAGACGCTTTTAGATTCTCTTTTTAATAAAATCACTCGGAAATAAATATTAATTGTTATTTGAATTTGTTAAAATTATTATTTCTGCTTTTCTACCTATTTTATTAAGTTTGTTTTGAATATTATTTGTTAGTCTTTTTTATATAAATTTGGTTTTAAGTGTGTGCTTTCCCTCAGTATTAAATTTTCTAAATAATATTGATAGCTAATATTTTTTAAGTAAAATAATTATTTTTGGTATATAAAATTATAATGTATGCCTTGATTTAAAAATCATCATTCAGAAAGGATAAGGCAAAAAAGTAAATAAGCATGTAGATTTTTAAAAAAATGTGCATTGTAAGACAAACTTATTAAGTGTATGATTCTATATTTTAATTATTTAAAAATGATTCGGCTTTTAAATACTAAAATAATAAATTTACATTTGCACACTTTATGACAGACAAAATAATAATACTCGATTTTGGTTCGCAATATACACAGCTAATAGCCCGTGTGGTAAGAGAAGCCAATGTATACTGCGAAATAATACCGTTCAATAAACCTTTTGTTTTTGATGAATATTTAAAAGGTGTAATTTTATCTGGGTCGCCCTGTAGTGTAAATGAACAAAATGCACCAACCGTAAATGTAAAAGCAATTGCACAAAAAGTACCCATATTAGGTGTTTGCTATGGAGCACAACTTACCGCAAAAATTTATGGAGGCATGGTTGCAAAAAGTAATAAAAGAGAGTATGGTCGTGCCATATTAGATATTGTTGGTAATAGTCTGCTTACAACAGGAGTTACAAAATTATCGCAAGTATGGATGAGCCATAGCGATACTATAAAAGAACTACCCCACGGGTTTCAATTATTGGGAACAACAGAAAGTATACCTGTAGCAGCATTTGAAAAAAATACAGCTGATTCATTTCCAATATTTGGCTTGCAATTTCACCCAGAAGTGTATCATTCTACAGAAGGGAAAATAATAATAGATAACTTTTTAGTAAAAATATGTGGGTGTAAAAAAGATTGGACGGCTGCACATTTTATAACTGAAACAGTAGAAGATTTAAAATTAAAGTTAGGTAATAGCAAAGTTGTAATGGGCTTAAGTGGAGGAGTAGATAGTACAGTAGCTGCAACACTTTTGCATAAAGCGATAGGTGAAAATTTGTATGGGATTTTTGTAAATAATGGCTTGCTTCGAAAAAATGAATTTAAAGAAGTGTTAGATATTTATAAACAACTTGGGCTAAATGTAAAAGGTGTAGATGCTTCACAATTATTTTATAAAAACCTAAACGGAAAAATAGACCCTGAGGAAAAACGAAAAGCAATTGGGAGTAGTTTTATAGAAGTATTTGATGATGAAGCAAAAAAAATAACAGGAATTAGTTATTTAGGGCAAGGTACTATTTACCCAGATGTGATTGAATCTGCCGCAGTAAATGGGTTAGCAGTTACCATAAAATCTCACCACAATGTAGGGGGCTTGCCAGAAAAAATGAACCTTAAAATTGTAGAGCCACTTCGCTCACTTTTTAAAGATGAAGTAAGAAAAATAGGAGCAGAGTTAGGCATACCTGCAAACTTACTTGGCAGGCACCCTTTTCCAGGGCCAGGGCTTGGTATTAGAATATTAGGAGAGGTGAATGAAGAAAAGGTACGGTTATTGCAGGAAGCAGATTATGTCTACACTCAACTGCTACATAGACATCATTTATACAACAAAGTGTGGCAAGCAGGAAGTATTTTATTACCTGTAAAAAGTGTAGGCGTAATGGGGGATGAGCGTACGTATGAGTTTACGATTGCATTGCGTGCTGTAACTTCTGTAGATGGTATGACGGCTGATTGGGCACACTTACCTTACGATTTTTTAGGGGAGGTAAGTAATGAAATTATAAACAATGTGAAGGGAATAAATAGGGTGGTATACGATATTAGTAGTAAACCACCAGCTACTATAGAGTGGGAGTAATTAACTTTATATAGTTAGATATTAAATTTTATACAGAAAAAAACGACGAAAATAGCCTACTAATTATAGATTATAAACAATAAACGTTAGGTAAATAGCATAATGTTATCAAGCCATCTAGGCTACTAAAATATAATAAATAAAATAGTTTTTGTGTAGTATATAAAATCTATAAATCTAAAATCTATTTTAATACATTTACAGCCCCTAACGAAATAAAAAAATGAAACAAGTATTATCTATTATTGCAATATTGTATTTTGCAAATATTACAGTAATTGCGCAAGACTTAAAGCCAGCAAATAAAATTTTTCAAGTTGCTATTTTTGCACCTCTATTTTTAGATTCAATTTTTGATGGAGATGTTTACCAATATAATAAAGGGTTTCCAAAATTTAGCCAAGCTGGATTAGATTTTGCTCAGGGTGCACAAATAGCACTTGATAGTTTGCCTTTGCCTAAAGGTAGCGTAATAGCAATAATATACGATAGCAAAGCTGTTGATGAAAATATTGCATGGCTTATTCAAAATAAAAAGTTAGAAAATGTTGATTTAGTTATTGGATCGGTTAAAGATGCAGACCTTACTCAACTTGCTGCATTTGCAAAGCAAAAAAATATTCCATTTATTTCTGCTACTTCGCCTAATGATGGGGGAATAACTGCAAACCCTTTTATGGTAATACAACAATCAAGTTTGCGTGCACATTGCGAAGCTATATATAGTTATTTACTTCAAAACCATGGTAACGATAAAATATTTTTGTGCAGAAAAAAAGGAACACAAGAAGATAAGATAGCAGAATATTTTAAAAATATAAATGAAGGAGAGGGTAAGCCATTACTAGATATACAAACGCTCAATTTTGCAGATGAATTTTCACAATTAAAATCAAGGTTGGATAGCAATACAAAATCTATTATTATTGGAGGCAGTTTAAATGATGATTTTGCTAAAGCCCTTGCTAATGCTTGTGTAGAAATGAACGAAAGTTATCCGATAGAAATTATAGGAATGCCGAATTGGGAAAGTTTCGTAGATTTAAAAAAATCAGATTTTAAAGACTTCCCAATCTTATATACTGCCTCTTACAGCAATGCTAAAACTGATATTTTAAGTAAAAAAATCCAATCCATTTATGCAAGAAAGTATAAAGGCAATGCAAGCGAAATGTGCTATAAAGGATTTGAAGCCGTGTATTTATTTACTAAAGTTTTAGCAAAATTTCCTAATGATTTTATGGACCACCTTAACGATTCAAATACAAAAGTCTTCTCAGAGTTTAATTTTAAACCAGTATTCCACTCCAAAAAAAATACTCTGCCTGATTATTTTGAAAATAAGCATCTTTATTTTATGAAGTTACTTAATGGAAAAGTATCAAAGGCATGGTAATTTTACTTTAAAATTGGTTGAGTGTAATTACTTAATTTTTATTTTATTTTAAAAACTTTTCCGCAAATTATAATAAAATGGCAAGAGCTGCGTTTTATATTGGAAATCCATATTTTACAAAAAAACAACTCGTTTAAATAGTGTTTTATTTTTAGTAGCCTATTAAAGTCGTATCAATAAGCACCGGATACAATTTGTTAAATTACAATTTTAAAAATTATTAATAAAAAATTTTATAGATTAGTAAGGTAGATTCATGTGTAAATGAAAGAGGAGCTGGCGTTAAGAGCCGGCTCTTTTTTAAAAATAAAATTTAATAGCTAATATTATTTCCCTTCTTTTTTATCTGTCAATTCATCTATCGTTTCTCCAATAAAATCTAGCATTTTTAATTTTCCAGCTTTTTTTACTGCACTTGTTACAAAATGCTGAGGCAAAAATTGCCAAGTTTTTTTCATAGAGTTTAAAAAATCTTTTACATTTTTGCTAACTATTCGTTGGTTTTCTTTATCGCTTTTTGTAAAAGCAAGGCTAAAACTAATATTCCAAGTTTTAAGGTTTTCTAAAAATTCTAAATCTATTTTTTGTGGGCTATGTCTAGCATCTATCAATACAAACAAATGTGTCAGGTTTTCTCGTTTCCGCAAATAATTTTCTATCATTTGCTCCCATTTTCTTCTACTGCTTATGCTAACTTTTGCAAAACCATAGCCAGGTAAATCTACTAAATACCATCTTTTATCTCCAGCTAGTTTTTTGGTTTCTCCGCCATTATTGCTCACAATATCAAAATGGTTTATCATTTGTGTTTTGCCTGGTGAGCCAGATGTTTTGGCAAGCTTATCATTGTTGCAAAGCATATTTATGAGGGATGATTTACCCACATTACTTCTACCAATAAAGGCAAATTCTGCTCTATCAGGTGCTGGGCATTGTTCAAATTTTGGGCTGCTTATTACGTATACTGCTTTCTTTAAGTGCATTACTATTGGTTAGATTGGCGCAAATTTAACTTTATATATGCATAAAACAGGTATTAGCTTTTTATCCTCTATCACAAAGCACTTATATTTGCAATAGTATGAGTAAATATGAACATGATATAATTGTACCAAACAGCACATCTACCGAAAGTAAGAAAAACCAAGTGGCCGCAATGTTTGATAGTATAGCACACCGATACGATTTTATGAATAGGTTCTTAAGTGTGGGGATAGATATTGGTTGGAGAAAAAAAGCGATAGATTGTTTAAAAGATATTAAGCCACAAAGAATATTAGATGTAGCTACAGGTACAGCAGATGTAGCATTGATGACAGAGAAAATGTTAAAACCTTTATCAATTATTGGTATTGATATAAGTGATGGAATGCTAGATGTTGGTAGAAAAAAAATAGTAGATAGCGGAGTAGAAAAAACAATACAGTTGTATAATGGAGATAGCGCTGCTATTCAATACGACGATAATAGCTTTGATGCTGTAACAGTATCTTTTGGTGTAAGAAATTTTGAATATTTAGAAAAAGGCTTATCTGAAATCTTAAGGGTATTACGACCAGGCGGAAAATTAGTTGTATTAGAATTTAGCAGACCAAAAAACATTTTTGTTAAAGGTTTTTATAATTTTTATATGAAAATTATATCTCCCAATATTGCAAAAATGTTTTCTAAAAATAAAAATGCTTACGAATATTTAGATGCATCTATTCAAAAATTTCCTGAAGGAGAAAATTTTGTTGCCATTCTAAATAAAGTAGGTTTTAGGAATAATATAAATAAACCATTGAGCCAAGGAATATGCAGTATTTATTGCGGTACAAAATAATAATAATTTTAATTTTTTTTTCACTTATTTCCTTTAAGGGGCTTGCGCAGCTTCGTGAAGGGATAAACTTGCCTGAGCATGATAATGATGCTTTTCACTTTGGTATATTTTTAGCAGCCAATAGGTCGCATTATGCTATTACTCATAGCGCTAGATTTCTTAATTTTGATAGCGTGTATGCTATAGAAAGTATAAACAGTACTGGTATAAACCTTGCTGGCTTGGTAAATATTAGATTGGGCAAACACTTAGATATTAGAGCTTATCCACTAAATTTAATTTTTACTGAAAAAGTGTTTCAGTATAGTCTTAGTAAACCAATATTGATTAATGGGGAAAAACCATTAACAGAAAAAAAAGTACAAGGTATAGCTTTGGCATTTCCGGTACAGTTAAAATTTACGAGTGATCGTATAAGTAACTTTAAAGTATACATGATGGCTGGTATGAGGGCAGAGTATGATCTTGCTGCCAATGCAGATAAAAAACAAACGGATGATATTGTTACGCTACAAAAATTTGATTATGCGTTGGAAGCAGGTTTAGGGTTTCATTTTTATTTTCCAGTATTTGTACTTACGCCAGAAATAAAAATTGCTTATGGGCTTAGAAATGTGCTTAAACCAAATAATGCAATAAAATATTCTAATACAATAGAGCAGCTTAATTCTCGATCAATAACTTTTTCGCTAACGGTGGAATAAATTTTTTAGCAAGAAATTTATTAAAGTCTCATTTAGAAATATTGTGTAAAAAGCAAATGAATTTTTCTTTGCTTTTTACACAATATTAATTTTATTTAATTTTTAAAACTGGTCTAAGTTTATAATCTCCAGGGCCTTCTTTTTTTACAGATAATGCTGCATCAAAATCAATAATTAAAGTTTCGAGTGTAGCTTGTAAAGACTTACTCACTTTTATTTTTAAACCAGACTCGCTACCGCTTGGTACTATAAGTGGATAAACGATTCCGTTATCTTTTATAGTATTATTTGTGCCTAAAATAAAGCGAATTTCTTTTACTACTTTGTTTGAAAAAGTACCTGTAGCTAACACAGTATCTACACCATTTTGCAAACCTAACAAATTGTATACTCTAGCATTAGTAGCTAAAGTAACCCATCCATCGTTACTCAATGAGTCATCAGAAAATTTTACATGTACTTCTTTAATGTCTACATTTACTTGATCTAAAGCTGTAGGAGCATCTGTTAATTTTACTTGTAGTGTTGAGATAGTTTCATTATCTTTTTTGCAAGAATATAAAACTGTTATACCCATCAATAAAGAAAATGCAATAAATTTTAAATTTTTCATAGTTTTTTTTAAATTTAGTTAAAGTATTTTAGACATTAGTGTTAAATAAAGGTTTAATGAAAAAATTTTTTTACATAAAAATGACAATTGAGTTTTTTAAAAATCATAATTCCTTTTAAACATATTTAGCCTTATACCAGCTGTTACGATAGTAGTATTACTATTGCCAGTAAAGCCATCAATTTTATATAATCTACTTTGTAATGAAGCATCTAAAAATAAATTTTCTTTTAGTTCGTAGGATATATTTAAGTTGCCATTAAAGCAAGTAGCTTTAGCACCATTGCCTACAAAGTTGCCCAAGTCTCCAACCCTACTTGTATAGTTTTTAAAAATATTACTACCAAAATTTAGCCCTGCACTATCTACGCCTTGCTGGTAATAAATAGCTTTTGCATTTATTGTCCACCTAGGGGCAGGCTGGTAGTGCACTATACCAATATATTCTTGAAAATTTGCCCCTAATGGATGTGCAAGCGGTTGATTATAATGACTATAATTAGCAACGGTATCGTAGTGAGAATAGGTGTATGGTCTTACTCTATTAGACTCGAATTGTAGGTCAAGATTTTTTATACCAAATGCATCAATATATTTTACACCAAGTTGTATCGCATACTTGTTTTTCCAATCACCTGTATTAGCCTTTACCGCTGATAACACAAATTCATCAAGCATAAACTGACCATAAAACTGTAGCTTATGTGCTACGTTTGCTTTAAAGTCGAGCCCAGCAAGTGCATTATCAGGGCTGCCATTTTGCCCTTCTATATGTCTTAAAAATATTATCGGGTTTAAATATTGAAAATCAAAACGGTTTTTTCTTCCAAAAACAATTCCTTCAAATAAGCCTATGTTTAACCATTTTGTTACATTCATACTTAAATGATGCATGGCTGCATATTTTCTATCTAGCAAAGAATCTCCTCGTTTATAAAACTGTGGCATAAGTTCCATAAAAAGATTTTGGTAATTAAGTTTCCATACTTTGGTATTTATTTTTACAAATAAATTGCTGTTTCCCCAATCACTTAAAAATAAACTTCGGTAGCCGTTACCAATAAAATTTTTATCATACCCCATCTGAAAGTCAATAAACTTTGCAGCATTAAAAGTAAAATAACCTCTTGCATCAAAATAATCTACCCCAGTATTTTTAAAATTTTTGTAAAAACCTACGCCAGGTACAGCTCTACTGTTTGCTACTTGTTCTTGAAAAAAGCGGGGTCCTCTTTCTTGGTTGTCAGTAAACCAGCTAGCAAAACCTACTTTTTTAGCAATAAGACCACGCACGCTTATGCCACGAGTATTTAAAAAAATACCTTGGTCATACCCTGGCTCTACTGCTTGTTGAATATTTAATATAGGATTAACTACTAAAAAAAAATCTTTATTATTTACCTCTAGCAAATTAGCTTTTGTTTTGTACAAAGATTTTAATAGTGGCTTTTTACTTAAAAAATCTTCTTTAGGCACAGTCACCCATTCACTGTTATTCATTAGCAAACTACGTAAGTTATATTCATCTACAGCAGTAAGGTCAAGGTCTGTCCATGTTTTATACTTATCTATACCCATAGAATCTCTGTAACCCATGCGTGCACTATCTAAAAATTCCGCTTCTCTTACAATATGTTTTCTGTTAAAAGGCTTTAATGTAGAAAAATTGAGGTCAGTATTTGTTTGTTGCTTTATTTCTAACCTTTCCATAAAATGATACTCCTTTGCCCCTTGGTTTAGATAAGTAGATTGTGCCATAGTGCTAATCGGACAAATAAAAACAAGAAGTTTAATAAAGCTTTTGATAATTTGCATTTGGAATAATATTTTTAATTTTATCAATAACGAAAACGTATGCAAAAGTATATTTTTAAGAACATACTTGTGGTAAATGAAGGAAAAATTACAAATAAAGATGTAATGGTGGTAGGCGAAAGAATAGAAAAAATTGAAACAAGTATTAATGAAAAAAGTAATTTTATAGAAATTAATGGAGAAAAAAAACATCTTTTTCCGGGAGTGATAGATGACCAAGTTCATTTTAGAGAACCTGGGCTAACCTACAAAGCAACAATAGCAACCGAAAGTGCAGCAGCTGTAGCGGGCGGTACTACTAGCTTTATGGAGATGCCTAATACAATACCCAATGCGCTTACTCTAAATTTGTTGGAAGATAAATATAAAATAGCTTCGCAAACTTCGTTGGCTAATTATTCTTTTTTTATGGGGGTAAGCAATGATAATGCTGAGGAAGCTTTGCGTATAAATAATTTTAAAAAAGATATATGTGGGTTAAAAATATTTATGGGTAGTAGCACGGGTAATATGTTGGTAAATAACCATGCCACCTTAGATAAAATTTTTAGCGGCAGCGAATTATTAATAGCTACTCACTGTGAAGATGAAAGAATAATAAGGCAAAACTATGAAGCATTAAAAGCTACAAAACCAAATTTACAACCAAGCGACCATCCTATTATAAGAGATGAGGAAGCCTGCTACCAATGCTCTGTAACAGCTATACAATTTGCAAAAAAATACGATAGCCGGTTACATATTTTACATATTTCTACCGAAAAAGAATTGCAATTATTTGGCAATATGCTACCTCTAAAAGATAAGCGGATAACTGCGGAAGTATGTGTACATCATCTTCATTTTACTTCAGATGATTACGAAGCACTAGGCTATAAAGTAAAATGCAACCCTGCTATAAAAGCACCGCATAATAAAAAAGCATTGTGGCAAGCTTTGCTAGATGATAGGCTAGATGTAATAGCTACTGACCATGCACCCCATTTATTAATAGAAAAGGATGCTCCTTATGAGCAAGCACACGCTGGGCTACCACTTGTGCAACACTCATTACAGCTAATGCTACATTATCATAAAGAAGGAAAAATTAGTCTTGAAAAAATAGCTTTAAAAATGAGCCATGCAGTAGCCGACTGTTTTGCAATAAAAGATAGAGGCTATATAAAAGAAGGGTATTTTGCAGATTTAGCAATGGTAAACTTGAATATGCCATATACAGTATCTCCACAAAATATTTTATATAAATGTGCATGGAGCCCACTTAATGGTTTTAACTTTAATGCAACAATAGAAAAAACTATGGTAAGTGGAAATATAGTTTTTGAAAATGGAAAAGTGAATGAGTTATATATGGGTAAGCGTTTAGAGTTTCAGAGATTTTAATATTAAGTATTGAGTATTAAAACAGGAGTACAAAGTAATTAGTATTAAATATTTAGACAAGAATATTAAACTCAAAATATCATATCACAATAATATTTTACAAAATAATTAATTTTAAATATCAATTTAATAATAAACTTTTAAATACTGGGGGCTAATCTAAATTTTAAATTCTAAATACTCTACATGTCAAAATTTTTAATAGTCGGTTTAGGCAATTCTGGTAATGAGTATGCTAATACACGCCACAATATTGGTTTTGATGTAGTAGGTGCTTTTGTTTTAAAGCATGGTGGAATGTTTAAAGAAGGTAGACATGCATACATTGCCGAAGTAAAATGGAAGGGAAAAATATTTGTATGTGTATGCCCCACTACGTTTATGAACTTAAGTGGTAAAGCTTTTAAATATTGGCTTGATAAAGAAAAGATATTAATAGAAAATTCTCTTACTGTGGTAGATGATTTAGCATTGCCGCTAGACAAAATTCGCTTACGTGGAGCAGGTACACATGCTGGGCATAATGGGCTAAGAGATATTCAAGCAACAATTGGTACAGATGCTTACCCAAAAATACGATTTGGTATTGGTGACCAATTTGCAAAGGGAATGCAAGCAGACTTTGTACTAAGCAAATGGAAACTAGATGAAATACAAATAGTAAAAAATAAAATAAACACTTGTGTAGAAATTATTGAAAGCTTTGCTTCAATTGGGCTTGATAGAACGATGAGCCAATATAACCAATTACTTTTTAAATAATTTAGTTAAACAGCTGTTTTTTTTATAAAACAATCATTTAAATTCGTCTTTTATTTTTTACCATCAAAAAGCTAATAATGAAGATAATATGTATTGGAAGAAATTATGCTGCACATGCTAAGGAACTTGGTAATTCAATACCAGAAGAACCCGTAATTTTTATGAAGCCTAAAAGTGCTTTGTATATGCCATGTACAAATTTTTATTATCCAGAATTTACAAATGAATTACATTATGAATGTGAGCTTGTACTGCGTGTTTCTAAAAACGGAAAATACATTGCTGTTGAGGATGCTATAAATTATTATGATGCTATTACTGTGGGCATCGATTTTACTGCAAGGGATATACAAGATGAATTGAAAAAGAAGGGCTTGCCGTGGGAAAAAGCAAAAGCATTTGATAACTC
>JAYUJS010000089.1:0-1392 GCA_043765095.1 Ferruginibacter sp. | reverse complement strand
TATTTTACCCAATACACAAACCATCTCGTACTATTAAAAACGTGGAATATTTAAAATGAGTTTATGAATAAACTATATAAAAATGCAGATGAGGCAGTAAAAGATATACAAGATGGACAGATTTTAATGCTTGGAGGATTTGGGTTGTGTGGGATTCCTGAAAATTGTATAACTGCACTCGTAAAAAAAGCTATAAAAAATCTTACTTGTATATCTAACAATGCTGGAGTGGATGACTTTGGTATAGGATTAATGTTACAACAAAAGCAAGTAAAAAAAATGATTGCATCTTACGTAGGCGAAAATGCAGAATTTGAAAGACAATTATTATCTGGAGAGCTAGAAGTAGAACTAATACCACAAGGTACATTGGCTACAAGGTGTATGGCTACTGGCTACGGCATGCCTGCTATTTTTACACCTGCGGGCGTAGATACTGAGGTAGCAATAGGAAAAGAAGTGAGAAATTTTAACGGAAAAGACTACTTAATGGAATATGCTTTTGATGCAGACTATGCAATAGTAAAAGCATGGAAAGGGGATAAACAAGGAAATCTTATTTATAAAGATACTGCAAGAAATTTTAACCCACTAATGGCTATGGCAGGAAAAATAACTATTGCAGAGGTAGAGGAATTGGTAGAAGATGGAGAGCTTGACCCTAATTTCATACATACGCCAGGTGTATATGTGCATAGGATTTTTAAAGGTGAAAATTATGAAAAGAGGATAGAGCAGAGGACGGTGAGGAAAAGTTAACAGTAGCAGTGGGCATTTAATTTTTGGTTATGTAAGGTATTTTAAAAAATATTCAAATATATTACTGCACTAGTAAAATTTTAATATTGGTAAATTTTCATATTTTCAAATTTTCTTCATGGCTTTAAATAAATTTCAAATAGCACAACGAATAGCTCAGGAACTACAAGATGGTTTTTATGTAAACCTCGGCATTGGTATACCTACGCTTGTGGCAAATTATATTCCCGAAGGTATAGATGTAGTGCTGCAAAGTGAAAACGGCTTGCTTGGTATGGGGCCTTTTCCAATAGAAGGAGAGGAGAGTGCAGATTTAATAAATGCAGGAAAACAAACTATTACCACATTGCCAGCGTCTTCTATTTTTGATAGTGCCATGAGTTTTGGAATGATTCGCTCAGGAAAAATTAATCTTACAGTATTAGGTGCTATGGAAGTAAGCGAACGTGGAGATATTGCTAACTGGAAAATACCCGGTAAAATGGTAAAAGGAATGGGCGGAGCTATGGACTTAGTAGCATCTGCAAAAAATATTATAGTAGCTATGATGCATACCAACCCCGCTGGGGAAAGTAAGCTTTTAAAAAAATGCGGTCTTCCTCTTACAGGTACAAATTGTGTAAAAAAAATTGT
>JAYUJS010000088.1:0-1392 GCA_043765095.1 Ferruginibacter sp. | reverse complement strand
TACTTTGGTTTTTGAAGGGGGATACCAATATTGGTTATCTTAAAAAGCACAATGTAAAAATATGGGATGAGTGGGCAGATGAAAATGGAAACCTTGGGCCTGTGTATGGCAAGCAATGGCGTAGTTGGGAAGCAGCAAATGGGGTAGAAGTAGACCAAGTAAAAGATGTAATACATCAACTAAAGAATAATCCCGATAGTAGAAGAATAATCATTAGTGCATGGAATGTGGCAGATTTACCAAACATGAAATTAATGCCATGTCATTGTCTTTTTCAGTTTTATACAACACCTCCCTCTACTTCCGAGGGGGCTGGGGGGAGGTTTAGGTTAAGTTGTCAACTTTACCAACGCAGTGCAGATGTTTTTTTGGGAGTGCCTTTTAACATTGCATCGTACGCATTACTTACTATGATGATAGCTCAAGTATGCAATATGGAGCTAGGCGATTTTGTACACAGCTTTGGTGATGTACATTTATATAACAATCATTTTGACCAAGCCAATTTGCAACTAAGCAGAACAACTTTTTCGCTACCACAAATGAAAATAAACCCATCCGTAAAAGATATTTTTAGTTTTAAATACGAAGATTTTGAATTGGTAAATTATCAAAGTCATGAAGCGATAAAAGCACCAGTAGCGGTATAGCTAAAAGTTGAAAGTTGAAGTTTTGTTTAATTCAAAGTTTATTTTTTTAAAGCAAATAAAATTTAAAGTAAATACATTAAAAAATAATGGACTCTATAATATCAGAGACCTCCAAATCATCCTTTGGGGAATTTGGGGGGCTATCGCTAATCGTAGCCACCTCACTAAACAATGCCATTGGCAAAGCAAACGCAATGCTTTGGCACTTACCTGAGGATTTTAAGTTTTTTAAAAATACCACCTGGGGTATGCCTATTATTATGGGTAGAAAAACTTTTGAATCCATCGGTAAGCCATTGCCGGGTAGAACAAATATTGTTATTACCAGCAATAAAGATTGGAAAGTAGACGGCACAATAACTGCAACAAGTTTAGAACAAGCAATTGAGCTGGCAAAAGACAGCAATGCAAAAGAAATTTTTATAACTGGCGGTGGAGAAATTTACAAACAAAGCATGCCAATAGCCAATAAAATTTATCGTACACTTGTGCATACAAAAATAGATGGCGATACTTTTTTCCCCGAAATAGATGAAACGATTTGGCAAAAAGTTTTTGAAAAAAATATTGCAGCCGATGGAAAGCATAAGTATGATATGAGTTTTCAAACTTGGGAGAAAAAGTTGTAGGGTATTTTTTTATTTTGAAACTATGAGCCTTTAACTTTCAATTTTGAAATTTTTAATTTCTAATCTTTAAAAAGCCGTTCGTAAGTTACGAACGTTGGCTGTCACCCATGGTT
>JAYUJS010000087.1:0-1398 GCA_043765095.1 Ferruginibacter sp. | reverse complement strand
AGAAGATGTTTTTATAGCTTCATTTACCAATGAGTCAATTATTGATTCCGCATGCTCTTTATTGGATAAGCCGCTTAAATAACCAATACTTTGCCCAGTCATGTCCATAAAAGACAATTCCTTTTTCTGTAAAACAAATACCAATATTTTCTAACCGTTGCATTGCGTCTATAAATAAAATTTTTATTTTTGCCAACAATATTCTTAAGGTCTTCTATATTAGGGATTGAAATTAAGTTTCTTACAGTGGGGTCATTAGCATCTAAAAATAAATGCGCTTCCTTTTTTAATATATTTTCTATTAAAGTCGTTTTACCTACCTAGGATCAACAATAATAATTGCTTTCCTTTTTCCCGCTTTTGCTTCTATTTTAGTTTGAATTAGCCTATTTATCATATAATTGGTAATTGTATCCACCAAATACAGATATAAATTAGTAAACGTATTCACCAATTTATATATCTTATATAAAAAAACATTTATCTGTTCGTAGCATCATTTTGTATAAAAACATTGCTTTTCAATTTAGTTGGTTAGATTTTAATTATTTGTATAAACAAATGCTTTTTACATATTGCCTAACCATGCTCCGAAGATTGGGATAAAATGACCCCTGCAAGCCAATGGCGATTTTGTGGCAGTTGCCAAAAAACAGTTTTCGATTTTACCAATACTACCGATAATGATATAGTAAAGCATATCGAAAAAATGAAGGGCAATATGTTTTGTGGGCAGTTTAAAGAAGGACAACTGAACCAATGGATAGAGAAAACTGATATAAAAAGTAGCAATCCTTCGCTGTATAAATTTTTAATACATTTTATTATTTTAACTGCAGAGCAAAATTTAGTAGCGCAAGATTTAAAAGCAAAACAAGAACTTGTAGTTAAAATAAGTAAGGTAGATAGTGCTTTGATGGTACAAACTTTGAAAACAGAAATGCCTCATAATTCATGTAATGGGGAAATAGTTATAACAGGGAAAGTGGGAAATTTTAATGACAAAACTAAATCTTCGAAATTTAAATTAGGTAATGTAAGATTATTTTCTAACTATCGGCAACCAATATGTATGGTAAATGGCTTAAAGATTGAAAGTTCTGATTTTAATAATCTAGATATTGCCATATTTTATCAATAAGTATTTTGAGAAAACTAGAAGCTGTCGAACTTTATGATTCTGAGGGAGTTAATAGGGTAATTATTATCATAACAAAAAACAAAGACAAAAAAATGCCCAACAAATCAACCTATAAAAATAAATAGCACAACCTCTCAACAAATCCACAAAATAATTTCCTTTTATACAATAATTCCTTAATTTTGCACCTCATTTGCGGATATGGCGAAATTGGCAGACGCACTAGACTTAGGATCTAGCGCCGCAAGGCATGTAGG
>JAYUJS010000086.1:0-3818 GCA_043765095.1 Ferruginibacter sp. | reverse complement strand
AATTGGAAAGGGTTTTTGCTTGAAACAGAAACACATTTTAAAATAGCAGCAGAAAAATTTGCTGCAAGCAATTTACAAATGTGTACACATGCCATTGGCGATAGTGGCAATAGAATTATTTTAAAAATATATGCTAATGCATTAAAAGGAAAAAATGATAAACGCTGGCGTGTAGAGCATGCACAAGTAATCGATGCTGCAGACTTTCATTATTTTGGAGAGTACAGTATTATACCTTCCGTACAACCTACACATGCTACCAGTGATATGTATTGGGCGCAAGACCGTGTGGGTGCTACACAAATAAAAACGGCGTATGCTTACAAACAATTATTACAAACCAATAATTGGATGCCCCTTGGTACAGACTTTCCTGTAGAATATATTGAGCCGATAAAAACATTTTTTGCGGCAGTTGTAAGGCAGGATAATAAAGGGTTTCCTACAAATGGTTTTCAAATGGAGAATGCACTTACCCGCAAAGAAGCCATTTATGGAATGACAATATGGGCTGCAAAAGCCGCCTTTGAAGAAAAAGAAAAAGGCAGTATTGAAGTGGGTAAAGCGGCAGATTTTATTATGCTAGATACCGATTTAATGACTTGTGATAAATCAAAAATATTAGGCACAAAAGTTTTGGGTACTTGGGTGAATGGGGAAAGGGTTTGGGGGAATTGATTTATCTAATCTACCTAGTACTCCTCTCCTCCATATCCAAATTATTATCAAAAGGGCTTTTCGTAAATGGATAAATAGTTTGCTTTATAAACCCTTTGGGAAATTGTGACTCATGTACACCTGTACCTTCAGGCCAAATATTGCCTGGTAAATAATACGTCCCAAAAATCATATCTAAAAAAGGAAAAACGGTAGCAAAGTTTTTGCCGTAATGTTTTGGGTCTTCGCAATGATGCCAATGGTGGTATTGTGGTGTAGCAAAAATATATTTTAAAAAACCAAAATTAATACGAGTATTGGAATGTATGAGTACTGCATGTATAGCAATGAATACAATGTAAATATTGAACACTGCTGGTGGAAAACCCAATACATATAATGGAACAAACGCCATTGCTCTTGTAAAAAATATATCTACAAAATGAGTACGGCTACCTGCAAGCCAGTCCATGTGTTGTGTGCTGTGGTGCACAGAGTGAAAACGCCATAAATATACATGGTTGTGAAAAATACGATGTGCCCAATATTGAAACATATCAGTAACTACAAAAGTTAAAACCAATGCTACTAAAAATGGTAATTGTTGTATCCAAAGATGTACTTTATCTAACCCTATCCACCCAAAAAATAGTACTGCAGGTTTTTGAGTAATAATACCAAATACTTGAATAAACAAATGGCTAATGATAAAGTAAACCAAATCTGTGCGCCACTCCGCATGAAACTTTGTTTGATTTTTATTTTTTGGAAAAAACAATTCTATTGGTATAAAAATAATTGTCATTAGCAACAAATCAAGCAACATCCAATCAAGCCCAAAATACCAGTCCGATTTTTCTACTATAGAGCCTTGTACTTTTAATGCTCCCATAATAATAGCCACACCAGCAATACCAGAACCTATGAGTGCCCATTTTACTTTTTTGCTTAATAAAAAACTTAACAATGCAAAAAAGAAAGCACCTATAACAACAATTTTTAATAACAATTGCATGTGCTGTGCTGTATAAATTTCTCTAAACTCTGGGGTGGTAAGTTGTTCGGGGAAATAAAAGCATAGCATACTCACTAAAGCCATTATTGATAAAAAAATAGAAATATAGCCACTTATTTGTCCTTTGCCTATTTCTAATCGTTGGGGGATTACTTGCTCCATTTTACTACATTGCTTTAATTGATTATTTTTAACTACGAAAATAAATTATTTATGTTTTACTTTCACGTTTTGTAAGAAAAACTTTTTAACACAATTGAATATATCAATTATCATATCTAAAAATATAAATGAATACCAAACCGATTGGGATAATTTTTTACCAAAAAATCATCACTTACAAAGCAAACATTTATTAGCTTTTGAAAAATCTAATATTGACGATGTAGTAAATAACTATTTGAAAGTTTTTTTTAAAGATAAATTGATAGGAGTTGTTTATTTGCAACAATTTTTATTTCAACATAAGCACCTAAATTTTAATAGCGATAACCAATTAAAATCCAAACTCATAAAATTAGTTTTACCAAAGAGGCTATCAATATTAGCTTGTGGGCATTTATTTAGAATTAATTTCCAAGGCTTTTATTTTAAAAATGAAGTACACAATAATCTTATATTTGATGCCATTGAGTTATTTAAAAAAGAAATAAGCTACAAACCCTGTGGCATTATTTTAAAAGATTGCGCAGCTATTTTTACAGGGCATCACAGCAAAACATTTGGGTATCATTTTTTTGATGGAGATATAACGATGGAAATACTTAAACGTATGCATTGGCTTAGTTTTGATGATTATTTAAAAGACTTACATAAAAAATATTTGCAAAGGGCTAAAAAAGTAATGAAAGCTTTTGAAGGCATTGAAGATAAAATGATAGAAGCCGATGAAATTTTAGCTAACAAAAAAATTATAGAAAAATTATACTGGAGTGTTGTTAACAAGCAAACCATAAAACTAGGTACGGTAAACGCAAACTATTTTTATGAAATAAAAAAAGATTTGCAAGAAAAGTTTGAGTTTCATGCATTATATAAAAACGGAGTAATAATAGGTTTCTATACTTTTATATTTTATGAAAATGAAATGGAAACACATTTTATTGGGCTTGACTATGAGGAAAATAAAATACACAGCATATATTTCAATATTTTATTTTTTGGTATAAAAAAAATGATTGATAAAAAATATAGCAAACTAGAACTAGGCCGCACTGCCAAAGAAGCCAAAGTAAATGTGGGCGCATTACCCAAGCAAATTTTAAATTATATAAATGTGAAAAACCGATTTGCGAAAATTACCTTAAATTATTTTCTAAATAAATTTAATACTCTTGAAGACAATAAACAAATGGAAAGAAATCCATTAAAATAAATTAAATTATTACAAAAGAATTGGGTTTAAATAGCCAAGTTGTATTTTTAATATTGAGGTTTAGAGAAAATTAGATTCTATAATTTTTATTTTATAGTATGCTGTATTTTACTTACAAAATTGTTATTTCTTCCTCAGTGGTTTTGCACCCCTCGTTTTAGGTCTACCATACTTTTTCATCATCCTATCTTTTTTACTTGTCAAAAAATTTACCTTTTGGTTTTTTGCAGATTTTTCATGAAACGCTGGTCCAGATTCTTCTTTTTTAGGCGCTCTTACCTGATAAGCTTTCATGTAAATTTTCGGTATCTCATCTTCTGTTAAAACCTCCGATATTTCTAGGTTCTCTGGCAATGATGAGAGTGGTACATCATACTTCATCAATGTTTCTATGGTAGTTACCAAGGTTTTTTCTTTTTCTGTAAAAAAAGTAATGGCAATACCTTTTTTATCTGCTCTTCCAGTTCTACCAATTCTGTGTATATAATTTTCTGGCACTTCTGGCACATCAAAATTTATAACATGCGTTACCTCTGAAATATCAATGCCCCTTGCCACAATATCTGTTGCTATTATAAATCTATAATTGCCTTCGTGAAATTGTTTTACGGTATTAAAGCGATGGTTTTGCTCTTTGTTGGAATGTATTACGCCGCAAGTTTCTGGGTAAATCGTTTCTAGTTGTGTATATAATTCATCTGCTAGTTTTTTGGTAGCCACAAATACCAACAACTTAGTCACTGTTTCATCTTCTGCCAATAATAACTTTAG
>JAYUJS010000085.1:0-3821 GCA_043765095.1 Ferruginibacter sp. | reverse complement strand
GTTATTAAGCATGTTTATTGTATTTCTATTTATAAGGAAAAGAAAATATTTAATTGCAAAAAATATAATGTTGTCAACAATATATTTTGGCATTTTTTTTTATGATATAAGTCTAGGTCATTGGGCAGGTGTTTATTTATATTATTTTGCATTTTTCTTTGCTTGTATAAATATCTTTTTTTGGAATAGAGAACGAATATGGCTTATAATACAGTTAGCTCTACCATTAATACTTGTATTAATTACAGCTTTTTTAGGCCTTTCAAATAAAGTAATTATAATAGAAAGAACATTTGCAAATACATTTATATTTGTTTTTAATTTTTATGCTAGTTTTTTAATAATTGCAATTAATACATTTACAATAGTTAGAGAAAATATTATTTGGCAAAAATCACTTAGGCAATCAAAGCTAAGTATACAAGCACTTATAGATAATACACGAGGATATATTTGGAGTATTGATAATAGTTATAAAATACTAGCCTTTAATAGTTCTACTTCGGACTATATGCGAGATTATAATAATATTATTTTTAGGGAAGGTTTAAATACTAAACCTATTGTAAATTCTGCATTTTGCCCAAAAGAAATAAAAGAAATTTACGAAAAAGTTTTAAGTGGTCAGCATGCTAATGCAGATTATTCATTTAATGATAATCATTTTGAAATACAAGCATCACCCTTGTACGATGTATGTAAAATTCAAATTGGTGCCACATTTCATAGTAGAATAGTTACTAAACGAAAGCAAAGTGAGCAGCAACTTGTACAAGCAAAAATAAATATAGAAACACTTATTGACAGTATTGGCAATAGCACTTGGAGCGTTACTAAAGATTATAAAATAATTGCAGCAAGCAGTTTTTATAAAGCAGATATGAAGCGTATTTTTAATGTGGATATAACTGTAGGCTATGATATAAGTACTTTGTTTGATTGTGACAACTACCCTTTAGAATGGCAAAAACAATACAAAAGAGTTTTTGCTGGAGAAAGTTTTTCTGAAGATTATATGTATAAAAAAGCATACTTAGAGCTTAGTGCAGTACCAATAAAAAATATAAATGGAGAAGTAGTAGGTGCTGTGTTTTTTACAAGAAACATTACTGCAAGAAAAAACATAGAACAAGAGCTTATTGCTGCAAAAATAAATGCAGAAGAAGCCACAATTGCTAAAGCCCAATTTTTATCTAACATGAGCCATGAGCTTAGAACACCGCTAAATGGCATTATTGGACTTACCAATATTTTAATGAGCGAAACTTATTTGCCTTCTCAAACAAATCATTTAGAAGTATTAAAAGACTCAAGTGACCACATGCTTATTTTAATAAATGATATATTAGATTTTAATAAAATAGAGGCAGGCAAAGTAGTATTAGAAAAAAACAGATTTAACTTAGCAGAAACAATTGAGAAAATGCATTCATTTTTTTGCTGGGAAGCCTCTAGCAAAGGGCTTACATATAATATACAGGCTAATGATGAATTGAATAAAATTGTGATAGGTGATGTAACAAGACTTAGGCAAGTACTTACCAATCTTATAAGCAATGCAATAAAATTTACAGAAAAAGGCGCTGTAACCTTTACTGCTAAAATAATAGAAAAAATATCGGAAAATTTTTGCAAAATTCGATTTAGCATAACAGATACTGGTATTGGTATAAACGTTAATAAACTAGACCAAATTTTTGAAAGCTTTGGGCAAGCAGACCCAAGTACTATTAGAAAATATGGAGGTTCTGGCTTAGGGCTTACTATTTCTAAAAAATTAATTTACTTGATGGGTGCGGAATTAATGGTAGAAAGTAAAATAAAAGAAGGAAGTAATTTTTGGTTTGATATTATTTTTGAATGTGATAATGAAGAACATTTGCCAACCCTAAGAAAAACAATAAATGAAATAAGAGCATTTGAAAATATCAGTATATTGGTGGTAGAAGACAATGCTGTAAATATGCTTGTAGTTACAAAAATGCTTGAAAAATGGAATGTAAAAGTAACCAAAGCAAAAAATGGATTGGAAGCAATAGACCTTGCTTACAACAATAAATATTCTCTTATTTTAATGGATTTACAAATGCCTATAATGGATGGCACAACCGCAACTATGAGAATAAGAGAACTAAATAATAATATACCAATTATTGCGCTTACTGCCACTACCGATGAAAACCTCACATCTACTTTATACCAAAAAGGTTTTACAGATTTGGTACAAAAACCATTTGTACCAGAGGATTTACATAATAAAATAAATAATGCATTAGGCAATTTAGTAATTGGATAAATGATATTGACATTACCTGTTTTTTGTACAAAAATTTTCTCCCTAAATTTTTACCGCTTAAATAATTATTTTTATTACTATAAATACAATTTACTTTCTTTGAGGTATAAATATTTTCTATGGCAATATTAACAGTTGATAATCTAAAAAAAGATTACGGAGTTATAAAAGCATTAAAGGGGGTAAGTTTTTCTGTACCCACTGGCTGTGTGTTTGGAATACTTGGACCTAATGGAAGTGGTAAAACTACGCTGCTAGGTATTATTATGAATGTGCTAAAAGCTACAAGCGGTACCTACAAATTATTTGGTGAAGCAGCCACTGATGCACACCGAAAAAAAATTGGAACATTATTAGAAACTCCCAATTTTTACCATTATTTATCTGCTGTGCAAAATTTAAAAATTACCGCTGCTATTAAAGGCTTGGGCGAAGAAGATATAGATAATGTATTACAAACCGTAGATTTATTGCAAAGAAAACATTCTCCATTTAGCAGTTACTCACTTGGTATGAAACAACGCCTAGCCATTGGAGCAGCATTGCTAGGCAACCCCGATGTACTCGTTTTTGATGAACCCACAAATGGTTTAGACCCTGTAGGTATAGCTGAGATACGCTCACTTATAATAGCACTTTCTGCAAAAGGTAAAACCATTATTATGGCAAGCCACTTGCTAGATGAAGTAGAAAAAGTGTGTACACATGTAGCTATTTTAAAGAAGGGAGATTTATTAGCGTATGGCAGTGTAAAAGACGTTTTTGAACAAAATGATATTGTACAAGTACAGGCTGCTGATAAAAATGCGCTTAAAAATTTATTAACGCAATTAAATAATTACAATAGTTTAGAAGAAATAAATGGCATTATAGAAATTGGCTACAAAGCAGGGCAAGCAAACCTTACAGCAATAAATAAATTTTGTTTTGACAATGGAATTGTGCTATCACATTTACAATTGAAGAAAAGTAATTTTGAATCTAAATTTTTAGAACTTACTAATTAATTTTATTTTTAATACAATATATTATGTTAAATCTTTTAAGAATAGAGTGGCTTAAAATAAAAAATTATACTGCGTTTAAAGTGTTATCAATATTTTTTGTAGCTGGTGTAGTGCTTACAAATTATATCGTTTATGAAGTTAATAAAAACATTGTTGGTAAAAGCGCTGGCGGATTAATGTTATCTTCTTTTAGTCCATATAATTTTGATAATACATGGCAATCTACAAGCTACACAACAGGATTTTTACTCATTTTGCCAGCAATGCTTATTATCATTTTATTAACAAACGAATATACTTTTCGAACAAATAGACAAAATATAATAGACGGTTGGAGCAGAAACGAATTTATATCCGTAAAATTAGTATTGGCTTTAATATTTGCAGTAGTGAGTACAATTCTTGTATTTTTAACTGCTTTTGCTTTTGGTTTATTATCTGGCACAAGTATTACTTGGAATGGATTTTCACATGTTGGCTTTTTCTTTTTAAAATCACTTTCTTATAATATGTTTGCT
>JAYUJS010000084.1:0-1407 GCA_043765095.1 Ferruginibacter sp. | reverse complement strand
GATTGTCAATATACTTTGACCAAGTATAATTATTTAAAAACTCCAATGTTTCATTAAATCCTGCTATTGTTGGTGTTACTATAGTTGCACCACCACTTGAATTAGGATAAGGTATTGAATAATAAGCCCACTTCCATTTTCCAACAATAGAAAGATCTAAATTAGTTTTATCTTTTTTACATGATAGAACAATAGTTAAAAGCAAAAGGTATATTATATTTTTCGTATTGATTTTTTAAATATTAGACAACTTAATTAAATAATTTGTTTCAAAAAGAGGAACTATTTTTTTTAAGTAAGTTATGATTTAGTATTTTCATATTACTTGTTTTTGCCTCTGTTAATTTTAGAGTGTTCACAAATGTGTTTCTTAAAACAAATAAAGGCTTGTACTAAATTAATCTTTACCAAATGGTTCAACCAATTTCTTTTATTAGGTATAAAAAAATACAACCATTTTTTTGGATGTATTTTTAATAATGTATTTACTCTTATTAAAAACTCGGGCAAGGAATACCTTTAGACTCCGACTTACGTTTTATATAAATTAAAGAAAATTCAGAGCCGCCTCTGCTTGCTGTTGCGGTTTTTAAACTACTAATGTTTACATCGTAGCTTGCCCCTATTCTTAAGCCGCCTACTTCCAAACCTAGGTAAGGTATTACAGCATCATTTAATCGCAGCCATGAGCCAAGAAAAATTGAAGCAGGTTTTGCATCCTCTTGGCTAAGGTTGTAAGATAATGCAGCACCTAATGTAGTTTCACTAGCACCAGCTTGTACTTGCTCTATTACAGAGGCATTAATTTTTAGCTGGTCAGTAAGCGGAAAAGTACCACCACCATGCGCAGTAAACCTACTAGCAAGTTTATAATTTTTATCAATAAAACCAACAGATGGTCTATTTATATGGTACACCGAAACACCAGCATAGTAATTATTAGTGCCATTTGTAGAGCCAGAAAATAAAAGCCCAGCATTCAAATCAAAATAACTTTGATTACTTCCGTTGGTAAAAAAATCTGTACGTGCACCAGTAAAACCATTAGAGCGAAGCATATCTTCAAAAGTAAGTTTACCTTCATCAATAGATAAATTACTGTAGGTGCCTTGAAAGCCCGCACCTATTGTATTGTAACCATCTTCGTCTAAAGCTTTGTGATACGATAATGATGCAGAACCAAAATTTAATTTTAATTGTCCATTGGCACTAGCATCTGTAAGTGCTGAAAAACCAATACCAAACACATCACCAGCAGGTAATTTACTTTTCATTAAGCCAATATCAAAAGATGCGCTACTTGTTACGTAAGCTTTAGGTATAGAAGGCCACTGGTCTCTATGGTTTACGGCTAGCCTCCACTCACCATCAAACTTGCCTGTTAAGGCGGGGTTTAACGTAAGAGGA
>JAYUJS010000083.1:0-1408 GCA_043765095.1 Ferruginibacter sp. | reverse complement strand
CCCTATCTTCCAACTTCTCCGATGTTATTGTTTCTCTAATGCTATCTACTTTTATAGGAAAACAAAAAGGCGTAAGTTTTTGTGGATACATTATTTTTATGTTGCTTGCAGCTATTCGTTCTAGCATATCTCTCAGTCGTATTTCTTCCATTTGTTGTTGCATTACTTCGTTGTAGGCTTGTTTTAGCAAAATGCTATTGGGTTCATATTCGCTCAGTACATTAAAGAGCAAACTGGCACTATTTTGCAAGTGTCTTTGTTTTACTTTTTCGCCTGGCATCCCTTGAAAGATAAGCCCACCAATAACTGCAATATCTCTAAATTTTCTACGTGCCATTTCGCTGGAATTTACACTTTTTGTAATGTCTTCATATAAATTTTTAAGAGAAAATAATTCATACACATTGCTATCATCAAGCGGTATAGGTTGGTCGCTTAATAATTCAAATCCATAATCGTTCATGGCAAATGAAAATGTAATGGGGGTAATTTTACCAATACGATAGCTTAGCAAGGCTGCCATGGCCTCGTGTACTAGCCTACCTTCAAACGGATATACAAATAAATGAAATCCATCTTTTGTTTCAATATGTTCTATCAACAATTCATTTTCTTTTGGTACGGCAGATAATTCTTTTTGCAAATCAAACAATGGTTTTAGTGCTGTTAGCTCAATATCATTTGTAGGCACATCATTACTATTGGCATCGTTTAATTTTTTGCGAAGTAGCTTTCCCAATTGTGAGCTCAATGGCAAACGCCCACCATTCCAACTAGGTACAATAGCTTTTTTTGCAGATGATTTTTTTACTAAAACCGTCATGTCTTTTATCATCACAAACTCTAGGTTACGCCCTGCTAATGTAAATACATCGCCTGGGTTAAGTTTGCTTATAAAATATTCTTCAATCACACCAATACTTCCACCACTTATAAATTTTACCCGCAGCATGGCATCGCTTACAATAGTGCCAATGTGCATACGGTGGCGCATGGCAATCTTTTTATTATTTATTTTATACAACCCATCAATAATTTCTACTTTTTTAAAATCGTCATATTCACGCAGGGCAATACCACCAACGGTTATAAACTGTAAAATTTGTAGCCATTCTTCTTCATTTATTTCGCTAAAGCAATACGTGCTTTTTATTTCTTCAAATAATTTATCTGGATAAAAACCATCGGAAATAGCAAGCGTACATAAATATTGAATGAGTACATCAAAACACATTAACATAGGTAAACGACTTTCAATAAACTGTTCTCCAATAGCTTCTTTAAGTGCTGCTGCTTCCACCAATTCTAAAGAGTGCGTGGGTAAAAAATAAATTTTGCTTACTGCATTTGGTTGGTGGCCACTTCTACCTGCACGCTGCAAAAACCTTGCTACCCCTTTTGGTGAGCC
>JAYUJS010000082.1:0-11030 GCA_043765095.1 Ferruginibacter sp. | reverse complement strand
AGTTTCTGTAGTGTATAAGTTTTACACAGCATCATCTGCAAACACCGCATTAAAAACAAAAAGTGGAGTAAGTTTGCAAAATACTGAAGCAGCTATTTTATCTACCTACCACAAAATGGATATAAATATTTACAATGATTGGTACTATAAAAAAACATAAAAAATAAGATACAACATATAATAGTGAACGATAATTATGCAGGTACATTTCTTATTTTTAAAACTGATAATAGAATTGTTATCGAAGTAAAAGTTAGAATTTATGAAGCTGAATAATTCTATTTAATTTTTTGAGCAATCATTATTAACCTTGGAGACGTTAATGAATTGTATTCTGCAAAATTATAATTTCCAAAAACTTCCTTAATTTTTAGTCCTTGCTTTTTAAACATATTCTCAAAGTCTTGTAAAGTAAATTTTGCTACTTTTTCTGTGTATTGCATTGGCTTTAAAAGTGCAGTATCTTCAACAAAAATTTTTTTGTAAAAGTGTTTGTCATCGCTCCATTTATTTATTGTGTAAGTGGTAGAGCCAATATGTTGCTGTACTTCAGCCACTTCTTTATTGGTAGAAAATTGTACATTTAAAAAATCCATTACAAAAATGCCATTTGGTTTTATAGATGTTACAATACTTCTAATAGCATTGTCATGCTCTCTTTGTGTTTTAAAATAGCCAAAACTTGTAAAAAAATTAAAAGCAATGTCAAAATAATTTATCCAAAATGGCAAACGCATATCATGCTTATAAAAATGCATATTGTTTGTTTCGCTTTGCAATGCTTCTTCAATACTTTCGCTGCTTAAATCTATACCTGTTACATCAAACCCTTTAGCAGCAAGTTGCATACTGTGTCTTCCTTTGCCGCATGCTACATCAAGCATTTTAGCACAAGTTGTAGGTTTTAAATGTTTTATTAATTTATCTATAAAATTAGCTGCTTCTTGTTCATCTCTATGAGCATATAAAAGATGATAATAAGGAGAATTGAACCAATCTTTAAACCAAGTATCTAGCATGCGGCAAATGTAAGTTTAAATTAGCATTGTTTTTAGCTTAAAATTTTAGTCACTCCCACCCCTACAGCCCCCATCTATACTACTCTTTCCACCTCCATCTCCGCCATTTGCATCAGCATCAACTCTGTTATAATTCAACTTTTCATTTGCGCCACGGCCACCTCCTTCGCCTCCATTAAAACCACTAAACTCCTGAAAAGTTTTACTACTTATATCCGAGCCAATGTAAAAAGTATAATGTGGTGAATCTAAATTGTAGGAGTTGCCACTATTGTACAAATTACCATCTTTATTTTTTTAGCATTTTATTTTCAATATTTTCTATAACTTTTTCTTTGGATGCAATAAATTAGAGCATACAATCCATTTCTTTAATATAAAATATTGAATTGTATTTTTTCTGACCCAACAATGTGCTAAATACTTAGAATTTTTGATGAGTAAATAACTTTAAAAATAAACGAGTACTTAAAATTTCATTTCACACTAAGTTCGACTGCCATTGTAGATGATAGGTTTTGTAGTGTATTAAATAAAAAAGTAAATAATTATTTTATAATAAATATTTAATTTATTTTTAAATTTACTTAAAAACGGCTAAAAAAATATCCTAAATGTGGAAACATTAAATAGGAAATATGTAATTAAAGCATGACCAATTTAAAATAGTTTTGTAAATTGAAATATAAGTTAATGATAATATCTTTTGGATATAATTCAAAAATTATGGATACTTATTATTTTCCGATAATAAATACATATTAAAAAAACTGTATTTATTATTAAATTTATCATACACAATTTAATAAGTATTTTTTCGTTAATTGTTTTAAAAATAATTTTGTAATATTATTATGAAAACAAAAAGGCGTTTGGTTATTGGTTTATGTTGTTGTGTAGCGCTTTTTTTTGTGTTGGCTATTGTTTTAGATAGTGTTATATCAAGTAAAATTTATACTTTATTAGAAAAAAGAGTTGAACAAAATAAAAATGAAGTAGAAAAACTTATACAATTAGAAAATAGCAACATACATAGTTATGTAAATGAAAATTCTTATTTTACTGAATTATGCAATACAATAGTAAAAAAAGATACCACTTGGATAAAAGATAACATGGACTTTGTATTAGGTTCAAAACAATATCAAGCTGATATTTTGTGGATAATAGATACTTTAGGAAAGGATATTTATAAAAAACATATAGGTGAATTTAAAAGAAACTTTGAAATTAAGTTCCCAAATAATTATTCAATGGTTGATAGCTTTAATAAAAAAGTTACAACTAGTTTAGTAATAAAAACTGGTGGAAATTACGTTTTTATAAGAGCAGCATCTATTGTACCAAGTTTTGATTTTAATAGAAAAACAAAACCTTATGGGTATTTAATTGTAGGAAAAGTAATTGATTCAATTTATTTAAAAAAATTATCAATTCTTAATTCATCGTTTCATTATTCATTTGTGGGTACAGAAAAAAAAGTAGAAAAAACTGTTAATTTAGACGAAGCAAATACTAATTTTTTTAAAAGAATAAATGTATTAAATGAAAAAGATTTAATTATAAATGTTAAAAATAATCTTCCTGAAATAAAATTGTATCGAAATTTTGTTCGTATATCACTTTTAGTTTATTTAATTGTGCTGGCTATTATAATTGGTTTAATATTTTGGTATTTTATTGGGTATTTTTTTAATCCTTTAGAAAGAGTTTCTACTGCATTGCAAATAAACTCTGTAGGGCCATTAGAAAGAATAAAAATAAAAAATACAGAACTTGGTGATATTGCAAAGCTAATTGAGAACTATTTTAACCAAAATAAATTATTACAAACAGAAATACAGCAAAGAAAAAAGTCTGAAGCAGATTTAACAATTGCATTAGATGATATTCAAAAATCAACCATAGATAAAATTAAAGCAGAGCAATCTGCTGCAGCAAAAAGTGAATTTCTATCTACAATGAGCCATGAAATACGAACCCCAATAAATGGAGTTATAGGCATAGCTAATTTACTAAAAGATGAAAAACTTACACCACATCAAAAAGAATATGTAGATGTTTTACATTTTTCAGCAAACCATCTTTTATCGCTTGTGTCTGATATTTTGGATTTTAGTAAAATAGAAATGGGAAAGGTAGATTTTGAAAGAAGTTCTTTTGATTTGCAACATATATGTAATACTGTTTATCAACTACACAAACTAAATGCAGAAGAGAAAAAAATAAATTTTATTTTTATTCCAGATAATAATTTAAAGCAATCCATCTATGGAGATTATGTTAGACTAAACCAAGTACTCACAAATCTTATTGGCAACGCTATTAAGTTTACTGAAAAAGGAAGTGTAATTTTTTCTTATATGGTAATGGCAGAAACATCCAATAACTGTACAATACAATTTAAAGTAAAAGATACTGGTATTGGTATTGAAAAAGCTGAGCAAATAAGGGTTTTTGAAGGGTTTTCGCAAGCCAATAGAAATATATCAAAAGATTTTGGTGGTACAGGTTTGGGGCTTACCATTTGTAAAAAATTGGTAGAGTTGCAGGGTGGTAAAATAGATGTAGTAAGTGAATTTGGAGTAGGCTCAGAGTTTACATTTTATATAAGTTTTGAAAAACATGCATTCACGGCTGTTAATAGCGATGCAAAAACATCCCCTATAAATACAAATTTGCTAAATGGAATGAAGGTATTAGTTGCAGAAGATAATAATATTAATATTTTGGTGATTAAAAGATTTTTAGAAAAATGGGGTATTTCATATAAAATAGCATTAAATGGAAAAGAGGCTGTAACCCTTGCTACTAATGAATCTTTTGATGCTGTTTTAATGGATTTGCACATGCCAGAGATGGATGGTGAAGAAGCTGCAAAGCTTATAAGAAAGAGCGATGATAAAAAAGCAAATGCAATACCAATCATTGCGCTTACTGCAAATGCATCTAGCGATACTCAAAATAAATTATTAAGCGGTGGATTATTTAGTAATTATATAAGCAAGCCTTTTAACCCCGATAATTTATTTAAATTATTAAAAAAATATTATCATGATGTGTAAACATTTGAAAATTTATTTTAAATTTCCATTTGCAGTTAAATATACCAACTTTCAATATTAGGTACTCATTACACTAATGCGCCATCAGCCAATTTTCCCCACTACCCAACTCAGCCTCGGCAGGCACATCGTTTGGTAAAATTAATGCAGATTTCATATTATTTAATATCAAAGGTTTTATTGCTTCTAGTTCATCTTTGTGTACATCAAATACTAACTCATCATGCACTTGCAATAGCATTTTGCTTTTAAAATTTCCTGCTTTTAGTGCTGCATGTATTTTTATCATAGCAAGCTTTACCATATCTGCCGCAGTGCCTTGTATGGGTGAATTAATAGCGTTTCTTTCTGCAAAGCCACGTACCGTAAAGTTTGCACTAGTTATATCTTTAAGCCAACGTTTTCTTCCCATAAGTGTTTGCACAAATCCATTTTCTCTACAAAAATTAATTGTATCGTCCATATATTTTTGTATGCTCGGAAATTCTTTTTTATAGTTGTCTATTATCTCTTTTGCCTCTGCTCTTGGTATACCTAGGTTTTCTGCAAGCCCAAATGCGCCTTGCCCGTATATGATGCCAAAGTTTACACTCTTGGCTTTGTATCGCATTTCTTTGGTAACATCTTTTTCTTCTACACCAAATACTTTTGCTGCGGTGGCTGTATGTATATCTTTTCCTGTTTTAAAAGCTTCACACATATTTACATCGCCACTTATGGCAGCCACTACTCTTAGTTCTATTTGAGAATAATCTGCAGATACCAATACATAATTTTCATCTCTTGGTACAAATGCTTTTCGTATTTCTTTTCCTTTTGGAGTTCTTATTGGTATGTTTTGTAAGTTGGGGTTTGTGCTACTTAGCCTACCAGTAACTGCTACTGCTTGTGCATAGTTTGTGTGTACTCTACCTGTGCGTTGGTTTGTAAGCTGTGGGAAAGCATCTACGTATGTGCTACGCAATTTTGTAAGTTCTCTAAAGGTTAATATCTGTTCACAAATAGGATTGTTGTTTGCCAATTTTGCCAGCACTTCTTCACCTGTAGCATACTGCCCCGTTTTTGTTTTCTTTGCTTTAGGGTCTAGTTTCATTTTTTCAAATAATACTTCACCTAATTGCTTTGGACTAGCTAGGTTAAAACGAATACCTGCTGTTTCATATACTTTTTCTTCTGCGCCATTTGCCTCTATTTCTAATTCTTTAGAGTAAGTTTTAAGAAAATCCATATCTATGCGTATGCCTTCAAACTCCATATCGATAAGCACTTTCACCAATGGGTTTTCTACTTCCCTAAAAACTTTTTCTACTGCTTTTATTTTTAATTGAGGCTCAAAAATATTTTTTAATTGCAAAGTAATATCAGCATCTTCTGCTGCATATTCTTTTGCTTCTTCTATTTCCACTTGGCGCATAGTACCTTGTGTTTTACCTTTTTTTCCTATAAGGCTTTCTATACTCATTGGTACGTATCCTAAATATTTTGTACTAAGCAAATCCATGCTACGCTTACCATCTGGCTCTATTACATAATGTGCAAGCATGGTATCAAAAATATTTCCTGCTAATGTAAAGCCATACCATTTCAACATTAATAAATCGTACTTCAAATTTTGCCCAATCCATGTTTTAGAAGTATTATTAAACAATGGTTGAAATTTATTTAAGAGTTGAATGCAGATTTCTCGTTCTTCAGATAATGGCACATAGTAACCTTCAGTAGGTTTTACAGCAAAACTAAGGCCCACTAAATCTGCTTGGTTGGCATCAATATGTGTAGTTTCAGTATCAAAACATATTTCAGAATAACTATTTAATGTGGCAATTAATTTTTCTATTTCTTCATCTGTTTGCACCAACGTATAATTGTGTGGCGTATTGCCAATATGCTTATTAGCAATTAAAACTGGCTCTGCATTTTCTTCTTCTAAAATTTCTTCTGTTGCTTCTGGCATTATAATATTACCAAACAAATCCATTTGTCCAGCAGCAGCAGAAGCTAGTTGTTTCTTGCTAGTTGCTAATTGCCCACTGCCCACTACTACTTGACTCACCTTCTTCCCCAATATCCTTTCTCCCATTGTTTTAAATTCCAGCATTGTAAACACTTCTTCCAATGCCTCTTTGTTCATTTCTTTCAATCTAAAATTTTCTTCATGAAACTCTACTGGTACATCCAAAATGATTGTGGCCAATTTCTTACTCATAATGGCATCTTCTTTTCCGTTTCTTACTTTTTCGCCTAGTGCTCCTTTTATTTTATCTGCATTCTCCAAAATATTTTCAAGTGTATCGTATTCTTTCAAAAGTTTTGCTGCTGTTTTTTCACCTACACCCATTATGCCAGGAATATTATCTACCGCATCCCCCATTAATCCTAGTACATCAATTACTTGATCCACTCTAGTAATATCCCATTTTGCACAAACTTCCTTTGGCCCCATTATTTCTACTGTACCACCTTGGTAACCTGGTTTATAAATTTTTATTTTTTCAGAAACCAATTGTCCATAATCCTTATCTGGTGTTACCATGTAAACTGTGTAACCTTCCCTCTCCGCCTTTTTTGCCAAAGCACCAATTACATCATCCGCTTCGTAGCCATCAATAGCAATTACAGGCACATTAAACCCTTTTACAATTCTCATAATATCTGGCACAGCACTTCTAATATCCTCAGGGGTTTCTTGCCTATTTGCTTTGTAGTCTGCAAAATTTGTATGGCGTTCTGTAGGGGCACTTGTATCAAAACATACTGCAATATGTGTGGGCTTTTGATTTGTAATTAAATCTACCAACGTATTAGTAAATCCAAATTGTGCATTTGTATTTCGTCCTTTACTTGTAATACGTGGGCTTCGTACTAGTGAGTAATATGCTCTAAAGATTAATGCATAAGCATCTAATAAGAATAGTTTTTTTTCTTCCATTTTGTAAAGATAAAATAAGATTTTAGAAGTTTGAGGTAAGACAGATGATCATAGACATTAGATAACAAACTTTGGATATAAAGTTTTTGTGAGGTTTTTTATTAGGTATTTAATTCGCAAACGTTTAATATTTTTTATGAGCGAAAAATAAATGTTCTGATTATTGTATTCTAAATATGATAAATTTAATAATTGGTTGCCTTTATTACATAAAAAAAGGGCTAAAATTGAAGCCCTTAAAAGTGTTTTTTAAAAAATGTAAAAATATAATTTACAACAAATGTTATAGTTTAGAATAATAAGTTTTAGATAAACATTATGTTTTTTATAAACTTTTATTGAAACTGTATTAAAAAAAAGCAGGTTTATTTCTTGTCTAAATAAAATTCAAACGTATCACCTCTTAAGCCTATTCTCATTGCTTCTAATGCTATCATTTCTGATGGAGCAATATTGCCAAGGTTTACATTGCAACCAATTAATTCTAAAAAATACAATTGTTGAGCTTTTTGTGGAGCTTCCCATAATATTTTCTCAGCAGGTATTTGAGTTAATATTTCTTGTACTAGCCCTTCACGTACTTCTCCACTACCTCTATATATACCAACATTTCCAGCTTCACGTGCCTCTGCTATTACATACGTAGCACCTGCACTAAGCTCTGCACTCATAAGCTCTATCCATTTATAAGGTGCTATAATATGTGCAGCATCTTTGCTGCCTACTTCGCTATATATAAGAAACTCTTTTGCTAGTTTTTCTATATATCCACATTTTTCTGTGTGTGGTATTGTAATAGAACCATCACTTATTTCCATGGTTGTTACACCAAATTCTTTACACATTGCTACATAATCATCTACTTGATTACGTATTAAAAATGCTTCAAACAATGTACCCCCAAAATATATAGGAACATTATTTTCTGCATACACAGCTAATTTTTCTTTAAGGTTAGGGGTAACAAAAGCAGTACCAAACCCAAGCTTAACTACATCTACATGTGGAGCAGCTACACTCATAAAGTTTTTAGCTTCTTGTACGCTTAATCCTTTGTCCATTACCATTGTAAGCCCATTTGTACGAGGTTGTTCAGTACGATTGGGCATTTGAGAGAGATTAAAATTCATTTTCTAAATTTTTATTTTTGCTTTTTTGCAAATATATCTAAACTAAAATAAATGGGTTTTAATTGCTAAAGAAATGGTACGATTTAGTTTTTATAATTACATTAAAAATAATATTAATTAATAATGTATTAAAGTGTAGTTTAAATGATTTGTACATTTAATAGCTAATTATTATTAAATATGGTATCGGTTATTTTTGATACAATCTTAAATTAATAAAAATCATTTAGTTTACTTTTTCTTTTTAAACCGAGCAATTATATCTACAACTTGGCGGTGTTTTAATAAAGAAGGGTTTAATTGAATAAATTTCTTTAATAATTTTGGGTTTAAAGACATACCGTTTTCTAACTGCAATAATGCCTCTATCATTTGCCCATTTGCAAAAAGAAATACACTTAAATAAAATATAAATATTGGTTTATAGTCAGTTTGTTGATAAGCCATTTGGGCATATTCAATACCTTCATAAAAATATTCAGCACGCAAAAAACATTTCAATAATTCAGACCAGCCGCTAACACTTTTTGGACGTATACGTACTACATTCCCCAAAAGTTTAAGTGCTTCTTCTGTATCTCCAATTTGCATATAGCATTGCCCAAGAGCAAGGTTGTAGTCAGGCTGCATAAGGTTTTTTCGCAAAGCTACATTTAAGCATTTTACCGCATTAGGCCATGCTGCTTCGTTCATATAAGTAGTGGCTATTTTATAATGTAAGTGAGCATCCTCTGCATCTAAATGGCTTGCTTTTTTATAATAAAATCTAGCTTGTGCAAAATTTTGTACTCTATCGTAACAATGCCCTATTGCTTCGTATACTACAGAATCTGGCATAGAAATTTCTAACACTTTTTCTAAACATTCAATAGCAGTTTTATAGTTGCGAAGTCGTATATGAGCATCGCCCATATTTCTATAAGCGTTTTCAAATTTATCATTTATAGCAACTACATATTCATACGCATCTATAGCTTTTTCATAAAGTTTTATACCTTGATATGCTGCACCAAGGTTAAACCAAGCTAGCTCATTAAAAGGTTGTTCATCTAATATTTCTTTGCAAAGTGTTATTCCTTCTTCATTTCGTCCTGTAAAATCTGTCCAAAAACAAATTTTATGCAATGCTTCCTCATTTGCAGGGTCTTGCTTTAAAATAAGCACCATACAGTCAAATACTTTTTCGAAGTTTTCGTAATCATCATAAACATCTGATAACTCAAAAAGTAAATCTAATTTTTCTTCTCCGTCAAAATTTTCTATAGAATTTTCTAATAATTTTGCTGCTTTTTTAGGCATATCCAAAGCTAGGTAAGCTTCTGTTTTTAAAATGTATAAAAAAGTATCTGTATTATCTATTTGTTCAGTTTCATCTAATATTATAAGCGCATCTTTATATTGTTTAGTAATTAGTAATAAATTTGCTTTTAGTAATAATAATTCTGCAGTATTTGGATATTGATTAATTGCATAATCGCAAACTGTGAGTCCTTCATTTAATTGATTTTTATCTTCATAATACTCTATTAACCTTTCAAATCCTTCTTGTTCAATAAACGAATTTGGTCTGCCTTCTCGTAGGTTTGTATATAGAGTAAGTAACTCTTTTAATTCATCTCGGTCTTGTCTATACTGATCGTTTCTCATAAATTTACCGTTGTTAGTTGTAATTTAGCATTATTTTCTAATAAAATAATGTTAACAAAAAATTATTTTAACAAAAGCACAACATTTTAATTAAAAATTCGTCTTACTTTTAATAATTAATATTAAATTTGTATCAAAGAGTTTTTAAAATGATTAAATCAATTCGCATAATAATGTTAACAACCATACTTACGAGTGTGTTGATTCCATCTTTTGCGGATAGGGGTGCGGGTAGAAAAAAGAAAAAAGTAGTGCTTAATATTAAAACACCTCTAACTTTTGCAAAATCTTTAAATTTTAATTTAAATAACGGTATGAGGTTTACAGGTTCTTTGTTTTTGCCTATTATAAATACTAAACCTACATTTTCAGCAAATTCATTTTCATTTAATACCCTTATTACTTATCAAAAAGGTAATTGCGTTTACATTGTACCATACAAACAAAAGGTTTTAGTGGCAGATGTTAAAGAGGGGTATACTGGTACCAAGCTAATAATAAAAATGAAATAATCTTTTTTTTAATGAGTGAAACAAGTAAAAATTATTTTAATCACTTATTTTTTTCTAACCTATTCTCCCTTTTTTAACTGTTGATTTTCCTCATAAGTCATTACTCTAAAACCAGTTTTAGGCACATCAAACTTATTGGTTACAATTATATCTCCATTTACATTATTCAGCGTGTATTTAAACACTAAATTGCCAGACTGTACCTCATACTGCACAGGCATACCTTGCAATTGTGGAAAAGCATTGTTATAAGATTTATTTGTTATAACAGTGTTAGCGTCAATGTATACTATGTAATTTTTGCCGTCAGCGCTTGTAGCAGTAGCTTTTTTACAAGCATAGCCTGCTATTGTGGTAGTATTATTATCTATAGAAAAAATCAAACTACTATTTACTAGGTTTTTTTGGCTCCAATTTTCAGCAGATGTCGTAATCATTAATTTTTGTCCGCTATATTCTTTTAGTACAAAACCTTTGCCAGTTTTTTTATCAAAAACGGTGGTTTCTTCGCCTAATGTATTTTTCATTTCTGTACGGCTTTTAGTTGGTGTAACAAATAAAGTGAGTACAGCTCCATTTAATGCACTTGATAATTGTTTTTCTCCTTTTGTAGTTTCTATAGAAATGTTATAGGTAAGTGTACCTTCTGTAATAATTTTTTGTGCAAAAATATTTACAGATAAAAAAAATGAAATAAAGAATAAAATAGTTTTCATAAATATTATTTA
>JAYUJS010000081.1:0-1413 GCA_043765095.1 Ferruginibacter sp. | reverse complement strand
CAGCAACGTTTATGAAAAAATAATTGTCTACAATAAAAATACTTATATGAAACAGATTACAACCTTGTTTTTTTGTATAGCCATTTTTAGTGCTTGCAAAAAAGATAAGCAATCTTCTCAAAATAAACCATCAATTTGTTTTGAAACTAACATTATAAACACAAATGTACAAGATGGTTTTATGTCTGTTTTTTTTCTAAACGAAAAAAATGGATTTGTTACTAGTGACAAAGGAGGCATTTATAAGACAATAGAGTCTGCAAAAACTTGGACGGCTTTAAATTCAACGACAAATGTACCTATTCGAGACATTTGGTTTCCCAGTGCTAATATTGGAATAGCTGTAGGTGGAGAAAATTCTTGTGGCGGAACAGGCTGCATACCATCAGGCGGATTTATTTTAAGAACTCAAGATTATGGGCAAACTTGGAATAAAATTTTTACCCCATCAAATAGATTAGAAATCACATCCATATACTTTATTAATAACTTAGTTGGTTATTGCGTAGGCGAAAATGTAATCTACAAGACTAACGATGGAGGGCAAACTTGGTCTGAAAATCAAATAAGTAATCTTGGCGGAAAAATGATGAAGATTAAATTTAGCGACAACCGAAATGGTTTTATAGTTTGCACATTCGACAAAATTTTAAAAACAACTAACGGAGGTAACTCTTGGCAGATTACAAGTCCAAACAAAAATAATGGTTATTATTCTACTTCTTCATCTAATGGAGCTACCTACGTTTCAGGTCAAGGTAAAATATTGAAATCTATAGACAATGGGGTTAATTGGCAAGAACTTTTTAATTCGCCAAGTGAGATATATGACGTACATTTTACAACTCAAGAAATTGGCTATGCTTTTGGACGGGGCAATTATTCAGGGGGAGACTTTGGACGTTGTTATGGCTCTATATATTGTACCAACAATGGTGGAAGTAGTTGGAATGGGAATGGAGACTTCAAAGACATTGGAACAATTAAAGCTGTTTCATTTCCATTGAGTAATATTGGATATGCAGTAAGTGGAAATAAAGTGATAAAGATTGTGATAAATTAGTATTGCATACAACATGGGTATTGCCAATAGTTGGGCGGAAGGAAAGGCAATGGGCATTTGTAACTTTATTGGGCTTTAGTTTGGGCAGAAGTATTTCAATTTGGCTTTAAGTTGTTATCTTAATCTTGTATTTCAAATTTGCAGCGGTTCCGGGCAGACAGAACTTTATAGTTGGTATTAGGATATTTTTTTGTGAAAAAATGATGCAGTGCGATGAGATCAGGGTTTTGTGTAAAATCCCTAAGTTCCATTTCCATATCACGAATATTTACACGCCAGCTTTTTAAGTGAACATCTAGTCTGCAAAAAATAGTAGCGCCATTAAAACATAAATTATTACATTTGTTTAT
>JAYUJS010000080.1:0-1416 GCA_043765095.1 Ferruginibacter sp. | reverse complement strand
GGGATTAATGATTATGTCCAATTGAATGGCTCGCCGACGGTGGGCGACTTGTCTCGCTCTACTTGGGAAGGGTGGGTGAAGTTTGACTCAGCCGCAGGAACTCAAACTATCTACAGTGAAACGGCTGCTGATGGTACGGTTTATAAGTTAGAGCAGGTGAATGGGAAGTTAAAGTGGCTGGTTGGGAAAGAGGGTGTTGTCGGTGAGTCACAGTCCTTGGAAGCCTCGCTTCAGCAGGTTGGCGGTACCATTGTTACAACTCCAGGTGTGGCGGATCTAGTAGTAACTAATGTTACCGCACCGACTGGGATTGGTTGGGGTGAGAATGTCGCGATTAGTTGGACGGTACAAAATCAAGGGGCGAATACTGCTAGTAGCAAATGGTACGATTCGATTTGGGTTTCAGATAAGAACTATTTCGACAATACCGCTACATTTATTAGTCGTATTAAAAACTTTAGCTGTGCCACTGCTGCCGTAGTTGTTGTATATGAAAGCAAGGTCGCCTGCAATGCGTATGTGAGAGTAGGCGTAGTTAGAGCCAAGGTTTATACTAGTTAAATTTACAGCTCCATTTATTACAGATATCGATGCAGGTTTATTTACAAAATCTCCATAAGCACTTACAAAAACATTTCCTCCTTGGTTAATCTCTACCTTATTTGGGTTTAGGCCCACCTTTATTTTTCTTATTTCGGTTTCTGTATTTAAGTCTATAAGCGATACGGTAGAGTCTGGTACAGGATTAAATCCACCAGAATTTGCAACATATAAATAATTGGCACTTGCTGCAATACCCTCTGGATTTGGGCCTACATCAATAGTATTTGCTATGGTTAGCGATGCAGTATCTATTACACTTACTTTATTATCATAAGCAGTTACATATACTTTGCCTCTTGCTCCTACAGCGTACCTTGGTTGTTTGTTAAATGTACCATCTATAAAACTGATGTTTTTTATAAAAGTACCATTGCTAGCATTAAGTACAGTTATCCTGCCAGATACATTCATTACAATATATAATTTGCTGCCATACACAATCATATCATTGCCTGTATCGCCAAGGCCAGCGGTAATGGTAGGGTTTTGCTGTGCAAAATAATTACCTGTAACGGTGCTATTTGCAAAATTATAAAAGGAGAGTTTTGTATTGTTGCTGCCAAAGCCACCTTCGCTTAGTACATATGCACCTACGGCTGGAGTGAGCTGTGGTGGGGGTGTAGGGGTTGTAGTATCTACTTTTTTACAAGCATTAAATATTGTAGCTAGTAGTACAATTGCCATTAGATTTTTCATCGTTGTCATTTTATTTTTTAGTTTTTATTTTTGTGGTGAAAGTTATTCTGTAATTAAATTTTGGCATCGGATAATATTTTATAATCTCATACTGTGTATTGAAAATATTATTTGCTT
>JAYUJS010000079.1:0-11094 GCA_043765095.1 Ferruginibacter sp. | reverse complement strand
CAGAAGCTTCATCTGGGTCATTGGTTTCATCCTGCTGATAGGCTTTCCATTTTTCCGCATTTTTTTTAATAAACATTGCCTCCCTCATAAGATAGTGTCGCTTACCTAACAATTAATTTAAAGGTACAATTTCCGTATATTTTAATGAATAAAAAAATATCGTTTTTAACTAATTACTGTTTTTGAAATGTATATTGCAAAACACTATGGCTACTGTACAAATAAATACTGCATTTAACGTAGGGCTAGACTTTGAAATTGCCGCTTTTCACAAACGATTATTGGCTTACATAATAGATTTTGGAATACTTATCTTTTATCTTTTTGGCGTAAAATCTTTTATGTACGATGCTTTGTTATTAAATAAAGCAAATAATGTAGGTTTTGATATATTGATAGTAACACTCCCCATGTTTTTGTATTCACTGCTTACCGAATTGCTAATGAATGGGCAAACCATCGGAAAAAAAATAATGAAAATTAGGGTTATTAGTTTAGAAGGCGGTGAACCTACTTTTGGGCAATTTGTTTTGAGATGGATAACTAAGTTTTTTGAATGGCCTTTTTTGTTTGGATACATTGCGGCTACAAGGTTTGATTTGTATGCGTATGTTTTAACAACAGGTTTTTTAGGTATTGTAGTAGTTATTGTAATATTAATAAATAAAAAAAACCAACGGTTGGGAGATTTAGCAGCTGGTACAGTAATTGTAGAATCTAAAACATTATTAAGTGTGGCAGACACTATTTTTATTAACGTAAATACACAAAATTACAAAGCTACTTTCCCTGAAGTAATGCGCCTTTCTGATAATGATATTAACACCATAAAAACAGTACTTACACAAGCTCGTAAAAATAACAATCATGATATTTGTATGCGAGTAGAATACAAGATAAAAGAAGTGCTTAAAGTGGAGTCAAAATTATCTTCCATAGATTTTTTAGAAAAACTTTTAGAAGATTATAATTTTTTGGCTACAAAATAATAATTAAAATACAAATATTAATTATTTTAATATTATCTCTTTATGTCTATTCTAAGTCATTTTTTAGACACAATAGTGGTAGTAATGTAAATAATAAAGGGATAAAATAATATTCCTAAGTTTAGCTTACAAGTGCGACACATCCCAAATATTTGCAATAAATTTTTTTGATTACAAAATACAATTATCTTGTAAAAAATTAAATAAATGCAAAAACCCATTTTTGTTGTAGCAATAATAACCTGTTTTTTTAACTATTCGTTTGCTCAAAAAATGAGCAGTTACGACCCCCAAACATTATTTTCACCATTATTTTACCGAGATGCTGGTAACAATACTAGGGCAGCAGATGGCAACCCAAATACGGGTTATTGGCAAAACAAAGCTGATTACGAAATAAAGGTTTCGCTTAATGAAAATACAAATTTAGTAACAGGCTCTATTGTAATAACATACAAAAATAATAGCCCACGTGCACTGCCTTTTCTTTGGTTGCAGCTTGACCAAAACTTATTTTCGAAGGGTAGCCGTGGTCAAGCACGTATGCCTGTAGGTGCACGTAGCCGCTATGGCAATGCAGAGAGTGGTTTTGATGGTGGGTATAAAATATCGGCTGTAAAAATTGTAAGTGATAATAGCAATGCAGATTATTTGGTAACTGATACTCGTATGCAAATAAGATTAAAAAATGCATTAAAGCCAGCAGGCGATGTAATAAAAATAAAAATAGATTACTCTTTTACATTGCCAGAAGAAGGGGCTGATAGATGCGGTATTTTGAAAACAAAAAATGGAAATATTTATGCGATTGCACAGTGGTATCCACGTATGTGTGTGTATGACGAAACGGAAGGCTGGAATACATTACCATACCTTGGGCCAAGCGAGTTTTATTTAGAATATGGTGATTTTGATTTTGCTATAACTGTGCCTGCAAGCCATATTGTAGTAGCAAGCGGAGAATTGCAAAACCCAACTGAAGTATTAAATGCTACTCAAATAGCAAGATTTGCACAAGCAAAAAATAGTGACAAAACGGTAATGATACGTACCGAAGAAGAAGTAACGCAAGCTTCATCAAGGCCAAAACAAACAGGCACACTTACTTGGAAATATAAAATGATAAATGCAAGAGATATATCTTGGGCTAGCTCAAAAGCATTTATATGGGACGCTGCAAAAATTAACTTGCCAGATGGTAAAACTGCCCTTGCACAAAGTGCATACCCTGCCGAAAGTAATGGTACAGCACGGTGGAGCAGGGCTACAGAATATACAAAAGGCAGTATTGAAAATTATAGTAAGAGATGGTATACCTACCCATACCCTAATGCAGTAAATGTAGCTACAAATATTGCTGGTATGGAGTATCCTGGTATTGTATTTTGTAAATATACAGATGAAAATGCTGATTTATTTGGAGTGACAGACCATGAATTTGGGCATACATGGTTTCCTATGATAGTAGGTAGCAACGAAAGAAAGTATGGTTGGATGGATGAAGGATTTAATACATTTATAAACACCCTTGCTTTGCAAGATTTTAATAAAGGAGAGTATAAAGAAACTGCACCAAATACAAGTATGTTTTTAAATTTTATGTTTGGCAATACAAGTGAAAGCATAATGAGCACTCCCGATGCTATGAAGGAAGCCAATATAGGTATGATGCTTTATTACAAGCCAGCTTATGGGTTAACACTTTTAAGAAATAATATTTTGGGTGTAAATAGATTTGATTATGCTTTTAGAGAATACATAAAAAGATGGGCATTTAAGCATCCTACACCTTGGGATTTTTTTCGCACTATGGATAATGCAAGCGGCGAAAACCTAGATTGGTTTTGGAAAAGTTGGTTTATAGAAACATATAAACTTGACCAAGCTATAAAAGATGTAAACTACAGCGAAAGCAAAGGTGCTATAGTAACATTAGAAAATTTAGATAAGATGGCGATGCCCGTAATACTAAGTTATGAAACTGTATCTGGCATAAAAGCTGTTATGAACTTCCCTGTAGAAATATGGAATAATACATCATTATTTAAAATAAAACTTCCTGTAAAAGAGGCATTAAAGTCTGTAACAATAGATTCTGAAAAAATTTATCCAGATATGAATTTTGTCAATAATAAATGGAGTCAATAAAAAGAAAATAAAAATAAAATCCCTATCAATTTTCTTAAACGGCATTTTTTTTAGATCATTTTTAGAATTAATAACTGTATTTTTTTAAAATAACAGAAAAAATAATTTTAATGTTAAGCAAAAAATAACATGAAAGTAATTTCACTTAATAATTATTTCTATTAGTTCACGCATTTCTTTTACTTTATAAATTTGAGTTGGGCTATCAAAACATTTTATTAATTCTGATAATAATATTAAAATTATAGATTTATTATCTAACGGTCTAAAAAACGAAGATACTGGTGGCACAGATATTTTTTTAAAATAATTTTCTACATCTTTATGAGAATACATTTGTCCATTTACAGGGTCTATGTAAAATTTAATTTTTTCAGATGCATGCCCAGCAGGGTTTAATATTTCATAATGAGTATCAAAATAAGCTAGTATAAATTGGTTAGGAATGTTAATTGCCTTTACTGGCACATCCAACAAATGGCATAAAATTAAAATTATTGTACCATTTCCAAAAGCATTTGCTTTGTGATTTTCTAGCGTTTTATTTATTAAAAAGCCATCAATATTTTGATATGATATTTCTAAACCTTGCTGTTTATAATAACTATAAATAATACTGCCCAATACATTTATTTGCTCCATTGGGGTAAGGTAAGTATTCATTTCTAGCCATATATTTCTACGAAGTTTTTCTATTTCTTTAAAAATAAAAGTTGTATCCATTTCAGGATATACGTATTTAGAAATAAGCATTGTACCTGCTAATAAATCAGGTTTATCATTATTCCATTTTATAAATTCTTGTTTTAAATCTTCAAATTGTAATTGATGTATTAATAATTCTACCTTTTCTTGCAATTCAACATTGGCTATTGTATTCCAGTAGTTTTCTAAGTTGGGTATTATTTCTTTTCCAAATGATATTATTTTGTTGCTTACTGTTTCATACACCACTTCATCTGGGTCATCTATCAGTTTTAGTAAAGCTTTTATTTCTTTATTTTCTTGCATTAATTAATTTATTGCATCTTTTATTTCTGCATCTAATGATAAATTTCGAGTTAGTATTTTTTCAAATAAATCTTTCTCTTCTGGGTTTTTAAATACTCGTTTTGGAATTATTATAGCTTGCATAGAATTTTCAAATAAATAATAATAATTTTTTGTTTCAATTTTATTTACAAACGCAATCCAACTATATTTTGTTTCAATTAATTTATTTTTTATTTGGAAATCATTATCTGAAAGTGTCAAAAATATTTTTTCAAATATTGAAGTATTTTCAGGGTCGTCAGCAATGGCAGTTGCTTGCCTTTCTAAATCTGAACGCCCACTAATTAATGTTAAAAGTGAAATACAAAACATTAATAAAACAGAAAGTATAATATATTTTACATTGGAACCAAACGAGCCTGTAATATAAAGAACAGCACAAAAAAGGAATACATAAAGCAGTTGCTTTAATATATTTTTTTGTCTTTGTTTTTTCTTTTTTTTATCATCCCAATACATATATGCAAAGTATTCAACATAATCTTCCTTACATAGCGCATATTCAATAATCATTATTTCTTTTTAGCTGCTTTCTTTTTTGAAGCTGCTTTTTTAGTAGCAGTTTTTTTTACTGTAATTTTTTTATCAAATGCTTTTGGGTCTTGTGTTAATATCATTTTTTTGATAGTATCTAAATCTATTGCAGCTAATTCTTCTTGCGTATATTTTCCATTAGCTCCATTTCCTATTACCTTTAACTTGGCTTTATTAAATTTAATTATTGGTCCCCATTGCCCATTTTCTAAAGTTATTTTTTCATCAGCCCAGTTTTGTATAATTCTATTTGATTCTTTTTCCAGTTTTTTATCAATGAGTTCGTTACAATCTTGCTGGGTAAGTATATCAAAATTGTAAGCACGAGGTATATTTATGTAAATATCATTCCATTTTATAAATGGACCAAACCTTCCTTTGCCTTTGGTTATTGCTTTTTCTTGGTAGTGGGCTATTGGTGCATCTTCCACTCTTTTAGCTTCTATTATTTCTATAGCTCTTGGTAAGTCTACAGCACTTGCTTGTTCGCCCCTTGGCATAGATACAAATGCATCTCCAAATTTTACATATGGACCAAACCTGCCTATACCAACCGTTATATCTAATCCTTCATACTGTCCTAATGGTGCGCCTAGTTTAAATAATTCTAGCGCTTCTTCAAGTGTAATAGTTTCTATACTTTGTGCTGCTGTAAGTTTTGCAAACCTTGGTTTATCGTTTTCATCATCTGTTTGTGCACCTATTTGCACCATTGGTCCAAAGCGCCCCATACGAGCAATGATGGGCTTTCCAGTACTTTCTTCATTGCCCAATACTCTTTCTCCTTTTGCTCGTTCTGCATTTTCTAGTGTATGCTCCACTCCTGCATGAAATGGCTTATACCAATCACCCACCATAGTGTTCCAAACCATTTTACCTTCGGCAATGTTATCAAATTCTTGTTCAATATTAGCTGTAAAAGAATAGTCCATTACTCTTTTAAAATGCTCACTCAAAAAATCAGTAACTACCAATCCCAAATCTGTTGGAAATAATTTACTTTTTTCCGCACCTGTATTTTCTTCGCTTTGGGTTTTAGAAATGATATCATTTTTTAATGTTACCAAACGCACCGTTCTTTTTATGGGGTCTTTATCTCTTTTTACAACATAGTTTCTTTTTACAATTGTCGAAATAGTAGGTGCGTAGGTACTTGGTCTACCAATGCCTAATTCTTCTAGTTTTTTTACAAGTGATGCTTCCGTGTATCTTGCTCCTGGTCTAGTAAATCTTTCAGAAGCTGTCATTTCTTTAAAACCTAATACTTGCCCAATTGTGAGTGTAGGCAATCTACTCTCCCCCTCTGTATTTTCTTCCTCCTCCTCGTCAGTACTTTCAAGATACACTTTTAAAAAACCATCAAATTTTAATACCTCACCGCTTGCACTAAGTTCAGCTTTGTTGGTACTTATTTCTATTTTTGAAGTTGTTTTTTCAAAAATAGCGTCTGCCATTTGAGATGCAATCGTACGCTTCCAAATAAGCTCATATAATCTTGTAAGGTCTTGGTCTGCCACCACACGTGCTTCCATGTAAGTAGGGCGTATAGCCTCATGTGCCTCTTGAGCACTTTCGTTTTTATTTTTGTATTTGCGTACTTGTAAATACTTATCGCCAAAGCTGCTATTTATTTCGTTTTTTATAGCATCCATGGCTGTTTCTCCAAGGTTTACGCTATCAGTTCTCATATAAGTAATCTTACCACTTTCATATAGTTTTTGTGCAAGTAGCATAGTCTTGCTTACACCATAGCCTAATTTTCTACTAGCTTCTTGTTGTAAGGTAGATGTAGTAAAAGGTGCAGCAGGAGTGCGTTTTCCAGGTTTTACTTGTATATCTTTTACCGTATAATTTGCAGCTATGCATGTTTGCAAAAATTGCTCGGCACCATTTTGAACATCATATTTTGCACCTTCTGCTTTAAAAGATACGGCTCTATTATTCAAATCTGTTGCTACTAAAGCAGCTTCTATTTTAAAACTACTTTCAGCGTTAAAATTATTTATTTCTCTTTCTTTTTCTGCTATTAATTTTACAGCTACGCTTTGTACACGACCTGCACTTAGCCCACCTTGCATTCCTATTTTTTTCCATAGCACAGGGCTTAGCTCAAAGCCCACAATTCTATCTACCACTCGGCGTGCTTGTTGTGCATTTACCAAGTTCATATTTATTAACCTTGGGTTGGCTACTGCTTTTTGTATTGCAGGTTTGGTTATTTCATGAAAAACAATGCGCTTTGTTGTTCTAGGGTCTAGCTTTAAAACCTCCGCAAGATGCCAACTTATTGCCTCCCCCTCACGGTCTTCATCGGATGCTAGCCATACTTCATCTGATTTTTTTGCAGCACTTATTAAATCTTTTACAACCTTATCTTTATCTGGAGGCACAAGGTATTTGGGCATAAAATTATTATTAATATCTATGCCCATATCATTTTTTTCTAAGTCTCTAATATGACCAAAACAACTTCTTACCTCAAAGTCTTTTCCTAAAATCGCTTCAATTGTTTTTGCCTTTGCAGGTGATTCTACTATTAATAAATTCTTTGCCATAATTTGCTTTAAATGAGCATATTTTTAATATTAAAACATCTTACTACTATATAATTTGATTATTTAATATAGTTATTAAACAGTAATAATTCTGCAATATTAATTTAAAATTGAAATAATTGGGTTTTCCTTTTAAAAAAATTCAATTTATTAAAAATAACCTATAGATATATATTCTTTAATTTTTACAGTTTCAAAATTTCGAAAAATTTAAATTTTAAAAAATGAAATAATTTTTTATTGATTTATAACGAATAAGATAAATATATTATAATTTTTAATGTTATATTTAAAAACTTGTTTTTTTAAATAAAAAATTGTTGTATATTTTTATGCACTTTCATAATAAACTAATGCTTAATGAATATATCAATTATAGGTACTGGCAATGTTGCGAATATATTGGCGAGGCTGGCCTTAAAAAATGAACACACAATATGCCAAATTATTGCAAGAAATGAAGTAAACGGTAAAGTATTAGCGCAACTGGTAAATGCAGATTATATCAATTTGCAAGATGAACCCAATAAAAACATTGACTTGTGTATAATAGCAATTACAGATGAATATATAGAAAGCGTAACTGAAGGGTTAAGTTTTGGCAATGTGTTGGTAATGCATACTTCAGGTTCTCTGTCTATGAATGTTTTAAAATATGTGTCTACCAATTTTGGTGTATTATACCCACTACAAAGCTTAAGAAAAGAAATGGAAAAAATTCCTGTAATACCTTTTTTAATAGAAGCTAATAATGGAGATACATATAATAAAATTGAAACTTTTGCAAATACTATGAGTGAACATGTGACTTATATGGAAGAGGATAAAAGATTGCGTTTACATGCAGGAGCAGTAATCGTATCTAACTTTACAAATTATTTATACGGGCTTACAGAAACCTTTTGCAAAATAGAAGAAGTAGATTTTAATTTATTGAAACCATTAATAAAAGAAACTGCCATTAGGTTAGAAAATGTTTCAGCATTGGATGTACAAACTGGACCTGCAATTAGAAAAGATATAACAACCTTAGGTAAACATTTACGTTTATTATCTGCACATAAAAGATTAAATATATGGTATACTAGGTTTACCGATGCAATAATGAATGGGGAACCAAATAACCTATAAAAATAATCCTAATTCCTTTTCGGGGCTTAGTGCATCAATTTCTTTTTGCACGGCTGTTCTTATTTTTTTTTCTGCTGCTTTTAATTCAGTAGATATTTTTTCAGAAAATTGTTGTGCAATACTATCTAGTTTTGATGTTTCATTTGTTTCATTTTTCAATATTTGCTCATCATTTTCTTCCGAAGCTGTTTTTATTGCATAAGCTACAACAGAGCCTATAGCTACGCCAGTTAACAATGCAAAGACAATTTTAGATTTATTCATGGTTAATTTTTTTTTAATAATAATACATATAATTGACTTGCAATTTGTTTTACACATATATGCACGGTATAATAATTACCATCAGAATTTTATTTGCCGAAGGCAAATTTTAATCCACTTTCAAGTTTTTAAACAATCTTCAACTTTTTAAATAACTTTCAATCCTTGCTCCACTGCTTTAAATAAGTCTTCTTTACTTATTTCTTTCGGTACAAATTTTTCTCCAGTTATTTGTTCATATAATTCAATATATCTTTTAGAAATACTGTCTATTTTTTCAGCAGTCATTTCGGGTATAGTTTGTCCTTCCTTACCCATAAAATTATTTTCTATCAACCATTCTCTCACAAATTCTTTGCTTAGTTGTTTTTGTTTTTCATTATTGGCAAGTCTTTCTTCAAAACCATCTGCATAAAAATAACGAGAGCTATCTGGAGTATGTATTTCATCCATTAAATAAATTTCTTTGCCTATTTTCCCAAATTCATATTTTGTATCCGCCAATATTAAACCTTGCTTAGCCGCCAGTTCTTTTCCCTTTGCAAATAAAGCTAAGGAATATTTTTCTAAAGTATCCCATTCTTCTATCGTACACAGCCCGTTTGCTATTATTTTTTCTTTGCTTATGTCTTCATCATGCCCTTTTGTAGCCTTGGTAGAAGGAGTAATAATTGGCGTTGAAAAAAAATCATTTTCTTTCATGCCTATTGGCATTTCTACTCCACACAACACTCTTTGCCCATTTGTATATGTACGCCATGCATGCCCTACCAAGTTACCACGTACAACCATTTCTATTGCAAATGGGGTGCATTTTTTGCCTAAGCTAGCATTTGGGGCAGGGGAGGAGATTAACCAATTTGGGCAAATATCTTTACACTTATTAAGCATATATGCTGCTATTTCATTTAATACTTGTCCTTTGAATGGAATAGGTAGCGGTAGTATAACATCAAAAGCAGAAAGTCTATTACTGGCAATCATTACCAGCAAATTATTGCCAATGCTGTATACATCTCTTACTTTTCCGCTATAAAAATTTGTTTGATTTGTAAATTTATGTTGAACCATGCGGCTAAATTAATGCGTAGTTTTGTAAAAATGGAGGTATAAGCAAAATATATACTAACATAAAGTTAAAAAATAAAATTTTATTACAGTAGAACTATGCTTATTTTGCCCCCAAATTACAAACCTAAAAAATAAATATGAGAAAGTTTACAAGCTATTTGGTAACAATGGTAATGGCTAACATCTTTGCGATGGCTGCTTTTGCACAAAGTTCCACAATCAGCGGTAATGTGAAAAACAGTGCAACCAACGAAAGTGCAACTGCAGTTTCTGTTACCATTAAAGACGCCGAAGGCGGAACATTTACAAACGATAAAGGTGCTTACAACATAAAAGTAAAATCCTTTCCAGTTACTTTAGTATTTACATCTGTAGGGTATACCGCACAAGAAGTAACTGTAACTAGTGCTAGTGCAAACATAAATGTAAATTTTGTACCTAACAATGCTTTGGGACAAGAAGTTGTAGTATCTGCTACACGTGTATCTCAAAAAATAATGGAGTCTCCCGTTTCTATTGAGCGTGTAAATGCAACTGCAATAAGAAATGCCCCCGCTGCAAATTTTTATGATATAATATTGGGTTTAAAAGGTGTAGATGTTACAACATCTTCACTTACTTTTAAAACGCCTACTACTCGTGGTTTTAATAGCAGTGGTAATACTCGTTTTAACCAATTAGTGGATGGTATGGATAATATGGCACCTGGTTTAAATTTTTCTGTTGGTGCAATTATTGGCTTGAGTGAGTTAGATGTAGATAATATTGAGTTATTATCGGGAGCATCTTCTGCATTGTATGGGCCAGGTGGTATGAATGGTACCTTATTAATGACAAGTAAAAATCCTTTTAAATATCAAGGGCTTTCTTTTTTAGTGAAGACAGGTATAATGCATACAGATGCAAGCCAAAGACCAACATCACCATATCATAATTGGAATGTAAGGTGGGGCAAAAAAGTTTCAGAAAAATTTGCATTTAAATTAAATGCAGAGTTTATACAAGCTAAAGATTGGATGGGTGTAGATAATAGAAACTACAGTAGAGCTGGTACTACTGGAAGTGTAATAGCAGGTAATAGACAATCTGACCCTAACTATGATGGAGTAAATGTGTACGGAGATGAAACAACAATTGATATAAATAAAGTTGTATTTAGTAATATAGCAGGTAGTTTACCTGGTGCAGCTAGCTTTATTAATTCTAATTTTAAAGATGCATCTGGTAATTTAATACCCGTAAATGTATCAAGAACTGGTTATACAGAAAAAGAAATTGTAAATCCGAATACCGTAAATTTTAAAGTATCAGGTTCTTTGCATTATAAAATAACTCCAAAAATTGAAGCC
>JAYUJS010000078.1:0-1417 GCA_043765095.1 Ferruginibacter sp. | reverse complement strand
ACGCCTAAATTTTATCACCATGAAATTTTATTAACACCCACAGGAACATTTATGGGAACGTTTTTTATTAGTGGGTTAAGCTATGCAGCAGGTTATCGTTATCATTATAGTCCACGCGCTGCCTTTCGTATTACACAAAGTATGTCTTCCAAAGGAGGTACTACGTCAAGTACTCATACTGCTTACACTTATAATAGTTTTCAATTTATAAAACTTGGCTACCAATACGCTTTAAGTAAAAAGCCTTTTCATGCACTAGTTTACACAGACCTTTTATTTCTTAACACACAGTTAAGTACTGGTAGCACAAGTTATCCTTATAATGGCATTGGTGGAAGATCTGTCACTGAATATGAAGGTAAAAGTTCAGGCTTTGGAATAGGTGGCGGCATTGGCGCAGAATGGTTAATTAAAAAAAGAGTTGCTTTATTATTAGCTATTGATTTATATTCTACTTATGAAACTAGTAAAGGCAACACTACTTTTACAGCAACTAATTATAGTACTTATAGTGAGTCTCAAACTAATGGTTTTGGTGCTTTTGGAGATATTACGCTGTCGGTGTCGTATCGTTTTAGGTAGCTCACAGTGCGTCGGAACGCTGTTCCGACGGGTAAAAGAGTGCTTATAGTGCGTCGGAACGCTGTTCCGACGGGTAAAAGAGTTCCTATAACATCGGAACAGCGTTCCGATGCACTTGCGCAGCGTTCCGATGCACTTGCGCAGCGTTCCGATGCACATTTTCACATTTAAACCAACAAATTTATGAAACCAATTCTTATTATTATCTTTTATCTAAGTATTTTTAGTGGCTTGACAGCCCAAGATACTACAAGTGCAACGCCTAAATTTTATCACCATGAAATTTTATTTACACCCGTAGGAACACATTTTGGAACGTTTTTGCTTAGTGGAATTAACTATGCAGTAGGTTATCGCTATCATTATAGTTTGCGCTCTGCATTACGTTTTACACAGACGGTTTCTTTAACACAATGGGCTACATCATTTCGTCAAACTGCCTCCGATTATAATAGTTTTGTATCTACACAGCTTGGATACCAATACGCATTAAGTAAAAAGCCTTTGCACGGTCTTATTTTTACAGATCTTTTATTAATTAGCTTACAGCATAGTGATAAAAGTGCAGGTTATTCTACTACTAAAAACGGCGGTTATATTATTTTAGATGGTGAACGTAAAACCTTAGGCTTTGGAGCAGGTGGTGGTATTGGTGCAGAATATTTAATTAAAGATAGAATAGCTTTATTATTAACGGGTGAAATATCTGGTTACTACGGGAGTACTACAGGAATTAGGCTTGTTGATGAAGTTGGTAATTCTATTGATAAACCTTATCAAACTAATAGTTTCAATAGTATTGGAAATATTAAAATGTCGGTATCTTATCGTTTTA
>JAYUJS010000077.1:0-11138 GCA_043765095.1 Ferruginibacter sp. | reverse complement strand
ACAGAAAATGTTTGTGGGAATTTTGGTGCTTTTCCAAAACCCCCTTGCTTCATATCTGCATTTTGCAATAAATTTTTTGTAATTGTTTCTACATCTTTTTTGGTAAAAGTTTGCTTACCTATTTCAATATTTATGTTACTTTTTATGAGCCCAAAATTGTTAGACTTTTTTAAATGGCTCATTAAATTTTTGGCTTGTTCTTCCATTTCAGTTCTACGCTCCTGCCATCCTTTATTTATGCTAAGCAAAACATCTACCCATGATGCACGGCCATGTGCTGGCTCGGGCGGAAAGTATGTACCTCCATAAAAAGGCTTGCCATCGGGCGTAAGAAATACATTGAGCGGCCAGCCTCCGCTGCCTGTTATTGCTTGTACCGCATCCATGTAAATATGGTCTATATCTGGTCGCTCTTCTCTATCTATTTTTATATTGATAAAGTGCTCATTCATTATTGCAGCAGTGGCTTCGTTTTCAAAACTTTCTCGCTCCATTACATGGCACCAATGGCAGGCTGAGTAGCCTATGCTTACGAGTATAGGTTTGTCTAATTCTTTGGCTAATTGTAATGCTGCTTGCCCCCAAGGTTGCCATTGCACAGGGTTGTGTGCATGTTGCAAAAGGTATGGGCTTGTTTCGGAGGAGAGGAGATTTTTCATAATTCCATGGGATTCTCCCATGGGTACTAATGGGAAACCCCTTGAGGGTAATTAAAGCAAAAGTTTACGAATAAATTAATTTTTCTAATTGTAATAAGATAAATTACTTCTTTTTTGTAGAAATAGATTGTAAGTATTTATCTAGCGCACTTACCATACCAGGAGTTTGTGGCATTGGAGCTTTTATTTCCAAAGTTAGACCTGCATCTTCTGCTGCTTTTGTGGTGTTTAAACCAAATGCACCAAATCTTGTACCGTTTTGCTTATAACCTGGAAAGTTTTCCATAAAACTTTTTACACCGCCTGGGGTAAAAAAGCAAATAACATCATAATTTTTTGCAATTACCATTTTTATATCATTGCTTACGATGCTATAAAGTACCGGTGTGGCATAGCCGCATTTATGATGTTTTAACCAATTGGTTATTTCACTATCAAATGACTCAGAGCATGGATATAAGAATTTTTCGTTCTCTTTATGCTTATTTATTACATCAAAAAAACTTTTATTAGTGCCATCAGCACCATAAAAAACTTTTCTCTTTCTATATAAAATAAATTTTTGAAGATATAGCGCTACTGCCTCTGTGATACAAAAATATTTTGTATCTTGAGATACATTGATTTTCATTTCATCACAAATTCTAAAGAAGTGGTCTATTGTGTTTCGGCTAGTAAATATAACTGCTGTAAAAGCGGAAATATCAATTTTTTGTTTACGAAAATCTTTTGCAATAACAGGTTGAATTACAATAAATGGGCAGTAATCTACTACAACGTTATGTTTTACTGACAACTCAGCATAAGGAGATTTTAACCCGTCTGGTTGAGCCTGTGCAATCAATATTTTTTTTACTTTTTTTGCTGTTAAAACCTCAGCTTTTACTGCCTTTGTTAGCATATCGATTTTAATGTGAGTATACAAAATTAAGTATTTATGTGCAAATAATTTGACACAAGCTTATAAATAAGCAAAATTGGCAATGCTTCTAATGCAAACACGTATAAAATAAAATGAAAGGGCGAAACTTTTAGTTTGCTTTGCAATAATGAATATGCACGAAAGAACCGTACTAACAAAATGATAGCCAATACCATAAGTGAAATTAAAATAGTAGAGGATACTATATAAATATTGCAAAATGCTAAAACTGTAACTACGGGTAGTAAGAATAAACCTATCATCTTATTTAGCAAAAAAATAATAAATATATATGTATTTGCTTCTTGTACATAACCTGAAAGCCACCCAGTAAACTTTAATGATAAATATTTTACAAAATAAGCAATACATACAGCTGCAATACAAACTAGCATTACATTTGTATTAGTTTTTACCTTAGATAATACATTGAATTTTATTAAAAAAAATAAATAAAGCCCACCTGTAATTATAAAAAATATATTAAAAATTAAAGATGGAAGTTTGGCTTGTGCTAACTGGTCTGTAAGCTGATTTTGTTTTAAAGTACTGTTAAAAAATACGCTAAAAAGTGTAGAAAAATATTTTTTGAAAAAAGAACGTATGATACCAAGTACAAAAAAAAGTAATAGTAATAAATAAAAAAATGCTTGGTTATTTTGATGATTATTTTGTGATACTAAAAATGCTTGTGGTTTGCCTTTTGCATTTAAAAAAACATTTGTATCTAATAAAACTTTATATGTGCTTTTAATTACTTTATTGCTACCATCAAAGGTTGCTGGTATAGGAATAGACGCTGTTTGTGCTTTTATAAAAATTGTACCTAATGCAAAAAATAATGTCAGCAAGATTTTCAAAACGAAAATGATTTTTGTGCAAAAATAAGTGTAATAAGGAATAACTTTATCGATTACCAATTTTAATAAAAATAATGTATAAAATTAAAAGTAATTAATATATCCAAAATGTATTTTTGAACCTTGTTTAATACCAAAGGGTACATCGTTTCTTTTACCTACAGCAAAACTAAGATTGAGCAAGCCTGCCTTAGTTTCATATAATATACCAAGCCCCGCACTTAAAAATATGTTTTGGGCATTTACACTTTGATAGCTAGCTTTTGTAGCTCCTGCATCTACAAAGCCAAATATATAAGAGTTTAAGCTAAGAAGTGATCTATATTCGGCTGTTAGCACTGCATATTGAGTGGCATAAATACTTTCTTCATCAAACCCTCTCAATAGTTTATACCCTCCTATTTGAAAAATTTCATTGCGAAAAATATTGGGGCTGCTATAAATGCCAGCATTTATAGCAGCTTTAAATGTGCTTGTTTTTGATAATGGAAAATAATTGGCAGCAGCAACTTTTATACGTATTTGATAACTTTTCAATTTTATAGAATCATATAATGTTTCATAATTATACCCATTGTTTACTAAAGAAACAATGCTACTATTTTTTTCTATTGTTTTAATGCCTGTTACTACTGTACATGCAATTTCATTGCCTCTCAAAGGATTAAATTTATAATTTGTTTTTCTATACTCATAAGTTAAGCCTAGGTTTACTGCTTTTACGTCAATAATTTCTGGTAACTTTTTTTGAAATTTTATTGCATTTGTATCTATACCGCCTTGTAATATATTGGTATTTTGTATTTGAAATATGATTTTGCCTACTTGAAAATTAGATAAATTTAATTGCAAATTAGCTTGTGCATTAAGTTGTATAAAACTAGAATCTTTTTTAAATAATTCAAACAAAAAGCCTAAGCCAAAAGGAGAATTAAATACATAAGGTTTTTCAAAACCTATGTTTAGCCTTGGAGATTTGGGTTGCAATGCTTGGTATTTGAATATTAGCCCTTCCCCTGCTCCAAATACATTTTTTAAATCAAGGTTTACATCCCCTGTAAGTTGAAAAGTGCCTGTGCTATTGGCAGCAGGTAAAAAACCAAAAATTGCACTTGCCTCACTACTTTTTTTATTATCTATATACATATTTACAACTGCACCACTTCCAAGCATGTTTAAATTAGAGCTAGCTATAGTTTGAGCATAAGGCAACTCTAGCATACGTTTGTCAATATTATTTAGTTTTTCTCTACTATATATACTACCATTTTTTATATTTAGATATCGTTGTAAAAAATTTGTATTTAATTTTAATTTTCCATAATTTTTTATGCTATCAATTGTATAAATATTTCCCTTTTCAATTTTAAATAAGGCAGATATTTTATTGTTTATAATTGTTATACTGTCTAAATATATTTTAGCAAAAGGGTAACCTTGATTTTCATATGTGGCAAGTAATTTTTGTTTTATTTCATCAAGCATGTTAATGTTAAACGGTTTATTATTAAAGTTTTTTTCAGCATATCCATTTTCAAATAATATATTTTTATCATTATTATTTAACTTTAAAGTAATCCAATTGTATTGCTGCCCTACAAATAAATTTATATGCAAATCGTTTTCTAATTGCCAGCTGCTATCTATAGATGCTATTGGATAACCTTTGCTAACAAGCATTTGGGGCAAGGCATTTACATAATCGTATAACTTTACTTGGTCTTCAAAAGAAGTTTTAATATCTAATTGTTGTATTTTAATGCTGCTATCTTTGCAATGAATTATTAGTTTAAATAAAATAGAGGCATTGTTGTTTTTTTGTGCATACAAATAGCATGGCCGAATGCATAGCATACATAAAGACATTGTTACAATAAAGTTTAAACGGTTAATCATTTTGGCTACACAACATTTATAAAAAGTAAATTTACAAATCTTTGGCGGGTATTTATATTCATATTCCATTTTGCAAGCAAGCATGCAACTATTGCAATTTTCATTTTTCATTATCCCTTACTAATAAAGATGCTATTACAAAGGCTATTGTTACAGAAATAGAATTATGCAATGGTTTTATTGACGATAAAAATATAGAAACGATTTATTTTGGTGGAGGGACGCCTAGTCTTTTGAGTATAGGTGAAATTGGTTTAATATTTTCAGCAATAAGAACTAAATTTATCGTTTCTCCATTTGCAGAAATTACATTGGAAGCAAACCCAGATGATATAAGTGTAGCTAATATGCAAAGTTGGATAAGCTTTGGCGTAAATAGGCTTTCAGTAGGTCTACAATCTTTTAACGAAGCAGAACTTAAATGGATGAACCGTGCGCATAACGCAGCACAATCATTAAACTGCTTAGATGTGATAGAAAATGCGGGTATAAAAAATTATTCAGTCGATTTAATATATGGTTCACCTTTGCAAAGTGATAATGATTTAAAAAAAAATTTTGAGATAATTGCTAATAGAAATATTCCACATATTTCTTGCTATGCACTTACTGTAGAAAAAAAAACAATGCTTGAAAAACTTATTAAAAAAAATAAAAGCCTTGTAATAGATAATGAAAAACAAGCAAGACAATTTCAATTGCTTTTACAAATGATGGATGAAGCTGGTTATGAACAGTATGAAATAAGCAGTTTTTGTACCTTAGGTAATAGAAGTAAGCACAACAGCAGTTATTGGCAAGGTAAGCCCTACTTTGGTTTTGGTCCATCTGCACATTCATATAATGGCTATAATAAAAGGAGATGGAATATTGCCAATAACAGTTTGTATCTGCAATCGCTTAAAAATAATACTATACCATATGAAGAAGAAATACTTACCGATGCAGATAGATTGAATGAATATGTAATGACAGCAATAAGGACAATTGAAGGTATAAATCTTAATAAAGTTACTGTTGAATTTGGAAAAGAAAACAGCAATAGAATTTTAAAACTTTCTCAAAAATATTTTGAGGTAAAAAAAATAAAACAGACGGGTTTTTTTTTACAACTAACAAAAGAAGGTAGGTTTTTTGCAGATGGGATAGCAGGGGATTTGTTTTTGTGATTGAAAATAAATGATACCTCATTACATTAAACTCACTTTTATTGTAATTAATAACTTGTTTAGCTAAATTACAAATTTTTTGAAGCGAATAAAAAGCATTGATTAGCCGAATAATGTTTTTTATAACTAACTCTTCATCTCCTCCAACTCCTTTTGCTTTTTAAACATTTCATCCCTAAGCCTTGCTGCTTCCATAAAATCCATATCTCTTGCAGCTTTTTCCATTTCTTTTTTAATTTTTGCAATGGCTTTTTCCATGCTTGGTATGGTTTTATATTCCTCTTGCTCCTCTGCAGCTATAGTTAAAATATTTTCGTCATTACCCATGGCTGTTGGCTTTGTAGGGTCAAAGGCTTTTATATCTAATACACTGCCTTGTGCAAATATTTGTTCGTTGGTTTTTATAATGGTGGTTGGGGTAATATTGTTGGCAGTGTTAAATGCAATTTGCTTTTCCCTTCGCCTTTGTGTTTCATCCATTGTTTTTTGCATACTTTCCGTTATTTTATCTGCATAAAAAATAACCAACCCACGAGCATTTCTTGCAGCACGGCCTGCGGTTTGTGTAAGGCTTCTTTCATTGCGTAAAAATCCTTCTTTATCTGCATCTAAAATTGCCACTAGCGATACTTCTGGTAAGTCCAATCCTTCTCTTAATAAATTTACCCCAACGAGCACGTCTATAATTCCCAACCGAAGCTCACGCAAAATTTCAATTCTATCAAGTGTATGCACCCGACTATGTATGTATTTCGATTTTATATTTATACGCTGCAAATATTTTTGCATTTCTTCTGCCATACGAATGGTGAGTGTAGTTACCAAAATTCGGTCACCCATTTTTATTCGTTTGTCTATTTCATCTAGCAAGTCATCTATTTGATTTACAGATGGGCGTATTTCTATTGGAGGGTCAAGCAAGCCTGTAGGCCGTACGACCTGCTCTGCTACTACACCTGAGCATTTTTCTAATTCATACTCACCAGGCGTAGCACTTACATAAATTGTTTGGTGAGCAAGATTTTCATATTCATGAAAATTTTGCGGTCTATTATCCATGGCTGATGGCAAACGAAAACCATATTCAACTAAGGTTAATTTTCTGCTTCTATCTCCACCGTACATGCCGCTTATTTGTGGTATAGTTTGGTGGCTCTCATCAAGCAATATTAAAAAGTCTTTTGGAAAATAATCTATCAAACAAAAGGGTCTTGCACCTGGTGCACGTTGGTCAAAAAACCTTGAGTAGTTTTCTATGCCATTGCAATAACCCAACTCTTTTATCATTTCTATATCATAATTTACCCTTTCAGTTATGCGTTGTGCTTCTATAAACTTTCCAGATTTTTTAAAATATTCTGCTTGAGCAAAACATTCATCTTGTATTTGTCCAATTACTTTTGCCTGCATATCTTTTGGCGCCAAATACAACGATGCAGGAAAAATAGCTGCATCGTCTACCTGTACAATGCGCTTGCCAGTAGTCAGTTCTAATGTTTCTATACTTTCTATTTCATCACCAAAAAAACTTACACGGTATCCATAGTCTACGTATGGTAAATTTATATCTACCGTATCTCCCTTTACCCTAAATGTGCCTCTTGTAAAATCTCCTTGGCTACGATTGTATAAAGCATTTACGAGCGCATGTAAAAAACCTTGCCTACTAATTATTTGTCCTTTTTTAATGCGTATAATACCGTTTTCATACTCGGCCGGGTTACCCATACCATATATACAACTTACACTTGCTACCACAATTATATCTCTGCGTCCACTGAGCAGTTGTGCAGTGGCTTGCAAACGAAGTTTATCCAACTCTTCGTTAATGGCTAAATCTTTTTCTATGTAAGTATTGCTGCTTGCTATGTAAGCCTCTGGTTGGTAGTAATCGTAATAGGATACAAAATACCCCACAGCATTATCAGGAAAAAATTGTTTAAATTCACCATACAATTGTGCTACCAACGTTTTATTGTGGGTAATAATAAGTGTTGGGCGCTGTGTATTTTGTATCACATTGGCCATGGTAAAAGTTTTACCACTACCTGTTACCCCTAGCAATACTTGGTGCTTCTCTCCTTCGTTTACGCCCTCAGTAAGTTTAGCAATAGCATCTGGCTGGTCGCCTGCAGGGGTATAAGTAGATTGAAGATTGAAGCGTGACAATTTTAAATATTTTATGCAAATTTAAGAAATGATTAGAAACTAAATTTATTAGTTTTACAGGTAGGAGTATCAAATAAAATTATGATTGCTAGTTAAGATTTAATTTAAATTGGAGTCTGAAAAGAGATGTTTAAAAAATTCATAAAATCTTCTCAAAAAAAATAGCATTTTTTTCTGGGTTAAAATAGTAAGGTTCAATTTCATAAAAACCATGACTTTTATACAAATTTATAGCAGGCGTCATGCTAGACAAAGTATCTAACCTTATTTTTTTATACTCTAGTTCCGCTGCTATTTCTAAGGATTTTTCTAACAACAATGTAGCAAAACCTTTTTGCTGGTGCATTGGTTTTATGTACATTCTTTTTAGCTCTGCAATATCATTTTCTTTTTTCCTTACTGCTACACAACCTATAAAATCATTTTCTATTTTTGCTAATAAAATTATACCTGTAGGATAAGCATACATCGATTTTAAATGATGTAATTCGTTTTCAAAATTTTGAAAACTTAAATCAATATTAAGCCATATTGCATACTCTTTAAAAAGTATAGCAGCGGCTTCGTATTCAATATCATCATTAGCAATTAATACTTTAACCATTTGCTGTTTGTTTGTTGGCTAAAAATACTCCTGTAAAAATAAGTACCCCTGCAATAATTTTATATACCGATAAGGTTTCACCCAAAAATATAATGGCAATAAAAGCTGCAAATAATGGTTGTAAATAAATGTATGCCCCAGTAGTAGAAGCTCCTAATATTTTTATACCAAATATATTAAAAAGATATGCTAAAAATGTACCACAAAAAACTACTAAAAAAAGCGAAATATATGCATTTGTAGAAAAGGTTTGCCATTGTATTGCTGTAAACTCAGTTAAACAAAAAGGTAACATTATAAAAAAACCAATAGAAAAAATAATACGCAAAACCATTATTGGGTTGTACTCTTTCATTAATGGCTTTACCAACATAAAATAAAAAGTATAAGAAATTGCATTTAGTAAAATTAAAATATCTCCCAGAATTACATTGGATGGGTAGCCTGTTTTTTCTTTTGATAAAATTAGTACCAATGCACCAGCTATGCCTAACAACAAACCAATAATTTTATAATTTGATATCCTTTCTTTTAATATAATTGCTGCAAAAAAAGTTATTAGAATAGGTGTTGTTAAAATTAATAAACCTGCATGAATAGAGTATGTTAGCGATAACCCTTTTACAAATAATAGTTGATTAATGGCAATACCTGTAAGTGCACAAAGAAAAAACCTACCATAATCTTTTTTTTGTATAACCGCATTTTGAGGTTTAAATAAATACAAGACCCAAAGTAATAATGAGGTGACTCCTACTCTTAAAAAATTAAGCCCAAATGCTTGCACAAATTTTTCATTTATTAAGAATTTTACTGCAGTTAAGTTTATTGCAAAAAAGATATTGGTAGCAAGTAGGGAAAAATGTGCAGTGGTTTTTTGGGTCAATTTTATTAAATTTTGTTTGCTTTTGCAAATTTATGCTATCAATTTTATTAATTTAGAAAATACTGCTCAGTAAAGATTTACTGTTTACTTTATATTGCAGCATCAAATTTACACATTGGCACAACAAAGTATTTACGAATTTTCTGAAACAAAACCTAGCTTATTGGAGCGCTTTGGCTTATACTATCTACATTTTTTTAAGAAAATAGATAACGACCGTAGTGTGTTTGACCTTACAGATAATGAGCTTACAAAACAAGTAAATAAAATAACTTATACAGGCATTATACTCTCTTGTATTATAGGTATAGTGTGCGTTTTCCCTACTGTATGGGTGGATTTGCATTTTGAAAAAACTACTTTTTTTATACACTATGGCTGTGTAGCGGTTGTAACATTGGTAAGTATTATTATTGAGCTATACCTACTTTTTATTATTGCGCTTCATGCAGTTTATTGTGTAAGTGAGCTTATAAACTTACGGGCAAGCGAATCTGATTTGGTAAAGGGTGGATTATTTAATGTACAAAATATTTTGGCAAGGACAGCCCTTGAATTACCAGACCCAGAAATAAAAATAATGGGAATTGACCCTTTTAAAAGAGTATCTAAAAGGAATTTATTATTGCTTAGTTTATTATACAAAGCAAAAATATTTGTGACCAATATTATACTTAAATATGCACTAATTATTTTTGTGGGTAATGCTATTTTTGGCATTCCAGTACTGTATGAAGCTATTGTGGTAGAGTGTTTTTGGAATAGTGTTGTAATAAAAAAAGTAATAGAAGATGCAAGGCTTAGGCTATTTGGCTTTGCACTTGCCAACCAAATTGGTAAAAATATTTTAGCAGAAAGCATTATTGAAAAACTTTCTGCATTAGCAAAAAAAAACTGTTTGAGAGCAATAGGTAATGCGGTAGTAATGGCACAAAATTATCATCCAAATATGGTGATACTATTTTTTAGGTTTCAAGAAATTCTAAAAATTGAAGAAGTTGATAAATACGATGACTGGAATTTATTTTTAGAAGCTTTACAAAATGTATCTGAACATGAGCGATTTTTTCTGTTAGATTTATTTACTGTTTCTGCAGCTTTTGATGGCAAATTATCCAACCTTGAAAAAGAAAACCTACAAGTAGCTTATGGAAGCGATTATGATATTTATTTTTTGAGGCTGAAGCGACTTACAAAATTTTTAAAAAAAGGACAACTAAATGCAGCCTTAATGGATTGTAAATTAGATTTTATAAAAGGGTAAATAAGTAATTTTGAAAGTAATCCTTCAAAGAGTTTCCTCAGCAGCCGTAACTGTAGATAGAAACATTATAAGTGAAATAAAAACTGGCTTACTAATATTTATTAGTATTGAAGATGCCGACACAACAGAAGATGTAATTTGGTTGAGCAACAAAATTGTAACCCTTCGCATTTTTGATGATGAGGAAAAAGTACCCAATCTTTCTGTAAAAGATATTGATGGAGAAATTTTATTAGTAAGCCAATTTACGCTGCATGCATCTACTAAAAAAGGCAATAGACCATCGTATTTAAAAGCTGCAAAACCAGCAGTAGCAATACCATTGTATGAAAAATGTATTATAAAATTAGAAAAAGATTTAGGTAAAAAAATAAGCACAGGTAAATTTGGTGCAGATATGAAAGTAGCTTTGGTAAATAATGGACCATTTACTATAATTATTGACACGAAACAGCCCACCTATTTTCCCCCGAAGGGAGAGATTAGCTAATGGATTACCTATTTTATACTATTTACAAATTATGAATATTCGTATAGAAAAGATTGTAAAGTTAAGCTTGCCTTTGTCGGTAGACTATGCTCTTGGAAGCTGTTCAGATTGGGTACACACGCATTTAACAATCAAAGGCTGACATTTGTTTTTTTTCGAAGTTTGAACTACACTAAATTTACAATTGGAATAAAGAGTTTTGCTGATGTTATAAAACAA
>JAYUJS010000076.1:0-3872 GCA_043765095.1 Ferruginibacter sp. | reverse complement strand
ATTTTTTTAGAATAAAATATAGTAGTACCAATGTAAATAGTATTTCAAGTAACATAATAAAACTGATAGAAGAAATACCAGATGGTAGAATAATGGTTGCAACGGAAGGTGGTAAAATAAATATTATAACACTTGCAAATGACTTCTTAGCAAAAAAAACACAACCCATTATTAGCAAAATAACATTACCAAACAATACCGAAGTATATGGTATGGGCATAGATAAAAATAAAAATATTTGGATAGGTGGTATGGATGGTTCGGTATATAAATTTGATGCCATTAAAAATAGTTTTGAGAAACTAACCAATGGGCAATTGCTAAACAATGGTTATTTTACAAAGGGAGAAGATATTTTGATAAATGGAAATCTTTATCTGTATGATGGTAAAGAAGTAACGCCATTGTTTGATACAAATAAATTTCCCGAAGGTAATATTATTTTAAAACCTAATAGTGCGCTTTGGGATAAGCACCATAGAGAACTTTCGTTTTATGATGTGAGTGCTTGGGCGCTTAATAGAACAATACAATGGGGGCTTAAACTACCAGAGGACAAAAGACTCATCTATCCTTTTATATTTGACCGTTCTGGAATGTTGTTTACTGGTACCGTAGGTTATGGTTTAAAAAAATTCAATGTAGCAAGCGATAAATTTAAAGCACAACTCACAGGGTTTAGTATTTATAGTATTTTACCTGTTACCGCAAACGATATTATTTTAGGCGATGTTGGCTACACGTGGAAGAGAAAGCAAAATAAAATAACACAAGAAAATGCTTTTCCACAACTACCACAAGTAACACAAATTGATAATTTTATTATTGCAAAAACGGGTGATTATTGGATTAAAAGCGACGACAAAGGTTATTTTAAATATAATCCTGTTTCAAAAAAATTAACAGCATACCCGTCTATAAATGATTATAAAGGGATGGGGTCTAAACAGCCCATTATAGAGGATAGTAAAAATCAAATTTGGTTTCCAGGTTTAGGTGGCATATTTACAATTCTAAACATAGCTACAGAAAAAACAACTACACTCAATATAAATACCAATGCTAGTAAACCATTATCCCCATTTGCAATATCTACCACAATATTTGAAGACAAAAATGGGGTTTATTGGATTGGCACTTTAGATGGTTTTGCGAAAGTAATATTGGCAAATTTAAAAAATACAGAAACGCAGGTAAAATGGTATTACACAAATGGCACTCCCAATTCTCTTAACTATAGCCATGTAACTTGTTTTATAGATGACCCAACCAATGCCAATTATTTATGGATAAGCACAAAGGGAGGAGGCTTAAATAGACTAGAAAAGTCTACAGGAAATTTTTCTCAGCTTACTGTAAAAGATGGTTTGCCCGATAATGTTGTTTATGGAATATTGGCAGATGATGCTGGCAATATTTGGGGCAGTACCAATAAGGGTATTTTTTGTATGACTAAATCAAAAAATGACAATAATAACATTAGGGGTTTTAGAAATTTTACCAAAGCAGATGGGTTGCAGGATAATGAATTTAATACAAACGCTTACACGAAATTGCCCAATGGAAATCTAGCTTTTGGCGGTGTAAATGGATTAAATATTTTTGATCCAAAAGAAATATTAGCAAATAATTTTGCGCCCAATACTTTTATTACAAATATTTTGGTAAATAATTTACCTGTGTTACCAAATGATAAAACAGGCGTACTTAAAAATACGATTGAGCAAACAAACAATATTTCCTTAACCTATTTGCAAGATATACTTACGCTAGAATTTTCGGCACTAGATTTTACCACATCTGGTCAAAATAAATACCGCTATCAATTAGAAGGGGCAGATAAAAATTGGATAAATGCTGGCACAAACAGAAGTGCTACCTATTTACATTTACCATCAGGTAAATATATTTTTAAAGTGCAAGGTAGCAATAGCCAAGGCGTGTGGAGTGAGCATATAGCAGAATTAAAAATTACTGTATTACCGCCATGGTGGCGCACTTGGTGGGCTTACTTATTTTATTTGTTGGTACTTGGATTGGGTATAAGAGTATATTTTAAGTTTAAAGTAAATAAAGCGAAGCTACAAAACCAAGTAGTTTTTGAACAACAAGAAGCCAAGCGAATAAAAGAATTAGATGCTGTAAAAACACAATTGTACACCAACATTACGCATGAGTTTCGCACACCACTTACGGTAATATTGGGAATGGCACAACAAGTAAAAGATAAACCTTCAGTTCATTTTGATAATGGAATGAACATGATTATACGCAATGGAGAAAACTTACTAAATCTTGTAAATGAAATGCTCGACTTATCTAAACTGGAAAGTGGAAAAATGGAATTGCATTTAACACAAGGCGATGTAATTAATTTTCTGAGATACATTGTAGAATCTTTTCAATCATTAGCAGAAAGTCAAAAAAAACAATTTCATTTTTTGGCTGAAATAGACAGTTTGTTTGTAGCGTATGATGGAGAAAAACTAAGACAAATAGTAGCCAATTTATTATCGAACGCATTAAAGTTTACGCCAGAAAAAGGCAATGTTTATATTTCAATTGCGGCCAATACTAAAATAGATAAAACAACTACAACACTTATTATAAAAGTAAAAGATACTGGTATTGGCATCCCTGAAAATCAGATGCAGCATATATTTGACCGCTTTTTCCAACTAGACAATAGCCATACAAGAAAAGCAGAAGGAACTGGGATAGGGCTTGCACTTACAAAAGAATTGGCAAAATTAATGAATGGCGATGTGGTAGTAAAAAGTCCTCCAACAGGAGCTAATAAAGGAACAGAGTTTACGGTATCAGTACAACTAAAAAATATTGAAATAGAAAATGTAGATAGTGTAATAGAAAATGTGAGTATGCAAAAAAAAATGATAAAAAAAGAAAGTACCATTAGCTTAATTAATAAAAATACAAATAGTCAAAAACAGTTAATATTGTTGGTAGAAGATAATGCAGATGTAGTAGCGTATACTGCCAGTTGTTTACCTGAATATAGATTTGCGGTGGGTAAAGATGGAAAAGAAGGTTTTGAGATAGCCATAGAAATTATTCCAGATTTAATTATTACCGATGTAATGATGCCTTATGTAGATGGCTTTGAATTGTGTCGTATGCTACGTGCAGATGAACGTACAAGTCATATACCCATCATTATGCTTACAGCAAAAGTAGATATAGAAAGTAAACTCGAAGGCTTGGAACGTGGAGCAGATGTGTATTTAGAAAAGCCTTTTCATAAAGATGAGTTACTGTTACGCATAAAAAAACTATTGGAACTGCGTAAAAATTTACAACAATATTATAGTAAGCAAATAGCAACCAATAACGAAACAGAAATTCTTACTGAAACATTAATAGCACCACCCAATATTGAAATAGCAGAAAATGAATTTGTAAAAAAAGTAAGAGAAGCGGTAATAGCACATTTAGAAGATGTAAACTTTTCTGTAGAGCAATTGTGTAAGCATATTTTTATGAGCCATTCACAAATGCACAGAAAATTAGATGCACTTACAGGTTATTCACCTAATAAATTTATACGTTTTATTCGTTTAAATAAAGCTACAGCATTATTAAAAGATTCTGCAAATAGCATTGCAAGCATAGCATTAGATTGTGGGTATAATGATGCAGGGTATTTTGCAAGGGTATTTAAGCAGGAGTATGGGGTTACACCGCAGGAATGGCGGGTGGGGGAGAAGGTTTAAAGATTTATTATGTTAGCTTGATTTGTTGTTGTGTACTGCGTCCTGCATTTTCGTTTATGATAATTCCTTTTTCTACCATTTCTTACAAATGTCTTGTAGCCGTGGCTTTGGACACTTTGCTAATGGAATGATGTTTTTTTG
>JAYUJS010000075.1:0-11155 GCA_043765095.1 Ferruginibacter sp. | reverse complement strand
CACAAAACATTTTAGATTTTTAAAATAAAGCAACGAATGGAAAAATTAACTGCTGCAATAACTGCTGTGGGTGGGTATGTGCCCGAGTATAGACTTACCAACAAGATTTTGGAAACTATGGTAGATACCAACGATGAGTGGATAAAAAGTAGAACTGGAATAGATGAGCGAAGGATTTTGAAAGGAGAAGGGCTTGGTAGCAGCGACTTAGGTGTGGGTGCTGTAAATGATTTATTAAAAAAGCGGGGCATTGCACCTGAAGAAATTGATTGTTTAATTTGTGCTACCGTTACTCCCGATATGCTTTTTCCTGCCACAGCTAATATTATATGTGATAAAGTAGGTATAAAAAATGTATTAAGTTTTGATGTAAACGCTGCTTGCTCTGGTTTTCTTTTTGCATTAACAACTGGTGCTGCATTTATAGAAAGTGGTAGGTATAAAAAAGTAATAATAGTAGGTGCAGATAAAATGAGTAGCATTGTGGATTACACCGATAGAACCACCTGCGTTATATTTGGAGATGGTGCTGGTGCAGTTTTGCTTGAAGCATCTACCGATGATACTGGTATAAAGGATAGCTTGCTAAAAAGTGATGGTAGTGGAAGAAATTTTTTGCACCAAAAAGCAGGTGGTTCTGTAAAGCCTGCCTCGGTAGAAACTGTGTTGGCAAAAGAACATTTTATTTATCAAGAAGGGCAATCAGTTTTTAAATTTGCAGTAAAAGGAATGGCAGATGTAAGCTATGAATTGATGGAGAGAAATAACCTTACTGGTGATGATATAGCATGGCTAGTACCGCACCAAGCAAATCTTCGTATTATAGATGCCACGGCTAATAGGGCAAACATTCCAAAGGAAAAAGTGATGGTAAATATTGAAAAATATGGCAATACTACCGCAGGCACTATTCCGCTTTGTTTGTGGGAGTGGGAAAGTAAATTGAAAAAAGGAGATAACCTTATTTTAGCAGCATTTGGTGGTGGATTTACATGGGGTGCTACATGGGTAAAGTGGGCTTACGATACAAAATAATTTTCAAGGAGATGATATGTTTTTGTTATGCGTCACCCTATTGGGGCACACTCTGCTATTTCAACATCGTAAGATAAAACCGCCGACACACAATTACAGCACATTTGCAGGCACACAAACCCTGACACAAGGCTAACCTGCAAAAGAGCTGTAATTCTGCCAACGCTTCTGCCGAGCAGTAGAACAAATCCGAACATCATCTAAAAACCTCAACACAGAATTGTAATTTTAAAGCTCATGAAAATTTAAACCATGTTCTACACAACATTTATAATTGTTTTAAGTATTGCCTTTCTGGTTTGCTTAGCATTGCTATATTTCTACCTAAAATCAAACAGTGTTTCAAAAAGCAAGTTTGACGAATTAAATAACTCACTATTACAGATACAACCACTCTTAAATGCTGAAAAAGAAAAGGCAGAAGGCTTAACCAAAAGAATTACAGAAAAGGAACTGGAATCAAAGAACTATAATAATACAATTACAGAAATTACTGGAAAATTGGGGTCGTTGGAATCTGAATTAAATGGTGCAAAAAACACAATCATTAATCTTCAAAAAGATTTAGGGGAGTTTAAAACAAAAAATAATAGTTTGAAAGTTGACTATGACAAAGTTGTTGGGGAATTAGCTACCGCTAATGCCACCCTAACAGCAAAGACAGATGAATTAAAAGAATCAAAACTGACATTAAGCGATAAACTGACTGAAATAAATGAGAAGGCAAAATCAATATTAGAATTATCCAGAGAATTAGAAAAGGAGAAAGCGGAGCGGACTGCATTGAATGATAAACTGAACACACTTAAAGAAGAAATAGTTAAGCTTAATGATTTTTTCAAAGACCAATTTACACTTCAAGCCAATAAAGTTTTGGATGAAAAAAGCAATACTTTTAAAACTGCAAATAAAACTGAATTAGATAATATTTTAAATCCTCTAAAAGATAAAATTCAAGAATTTGGAAAACAGATACATGAAAATAGAAAAGAAGAAATCGCAGATATAACTAGTCTTAAATCGGAAATAAAAAATTTAGCAGTTTTAAATAATCAACTGAGCCAAGAAGCAGATAAGTTAGTTAAGGCTTTGAAAAGTGACAATAAGATTCAAGGTAATTGGGGTGAGGATAGATTAAGAATTATAATTGAAAATGAGGGTTTGGAAAAATTCATTGATTATACCAAGCAAAATTTATATAAAAATCAAGAAGACGAAAAGGGTAAACAGCCAGATTATATAATTAAGTTACCCGACCACACTTGCTTAATCATAGATTCCAAAGTTTCCTTAAACTCGTACGTTGAGTATTTTAATTGTCCAAATGAAATAGAAAAACCTTTACATCTTAAAAAGCATATTGAAAGTGTAAAAAATCATATCGATGGCTTATCGGATAAGGAATATCAAAAAATAAACAGCATATCTACAACTGATTATGTTTTACTATTTATGCCAATTGAAAATGCGTACACTTTAGTGTTAAATGAAAATCCTGAGATGTTTGACTATGGCTTAAAAAAGAAGATTATTATTTTAACTCCTTCATCTTTAGGAGCTACATTAAAGGTTGTAAGATTATTATGGCAAAAAGAACAAAGGGTGGAAAATATTGAAAAGGTATTTAAGTTATGTGGAAGTTTATATGACAAGTTTGTCGGCTTTGCAAACGATATGCTTGAAATTAAAAAAAGAATTAGGGATGCAGACAATGCTTATGATGCTGCAATGAATAAACTAAAAGACGGCAGAAAAAAAGGTGAAACAATAATAGGGCGAATTGAAAATATTAGGAAATTGGAGGCGACAGTAAAAAACAAAATGCCTGATGCATTCCTTGCAGAAATAGAGTTATTGGACACAGATGATTACGACACAACAAAACTTATTGAAAATGAAAACAAAGAAATAAATAACGTTTAAAATAAATCACTATGCACGGACTAACTGCACAATCACCAAACAATTTTCAGAAACCTTGCTTATGTATCCTTGCATTAGATGTATCAGGCTCAATGGCTGGTGCTCCAATAACTGAGCTAAATATGGCATTGGAAGAGTTTTATCAAAGTATTAATATTGATGATGAAGCTGCTGAAAAATTAGAAATATGCTTAATTACTTTTGCCAGTGAAGTAAAATGTATTCAAGAACCTGCCAAGGTTGATAATTTCAAAATGCCTACATTAAAAGCGGATGGATTAACAAAATTAGTTGACGGAATAAGATTGGCAATAAAGCAAGTGGAGCTAAGAAAAGAGTATTATAAAAAATATAGCCCTCAATATTCACGACCAATGATAATTGTTTTTACAGATGGCGGACCTGACGAAGACCAAGATATATATGGGTTATCCCAAGAGCTAAAAACAGATATGATTTCAAAAAAATACACACTCCATGTTATAGGTACAAGTGGTTTCAATTATGCTAAAATTGCAGAGTTCTGTCCTAAGGAATTGATTTATCAACTTGACGGATTGAATTATTCCAGGTTCTTTAAGTGGCTAAGCAAAAGCACAGATGAAATAAGTAGTGGTAAAAATTTCATTGATATTTCGGGCTATAATGATTTCATGCACCAAAGCCCAATAAACTAATGCAAGACTGGAATTATTTATTTGCCTCTGTTCGTGGCAAAGGACATATTGAAGAAAACATACCTTGCCAAGATTATTGTTCCGTATTCCCACATACAGGATATACAATTTGTGTAGTTAGTGATGGTGCAGGTTCTTGTGAGAATTCTCATATTGGTTCTGAAACAGTTACACAATCTGCCAATATTCATTTTTCAAGTTTGGTTGAAGAAAAAAAGTGGAACAAAGGGAAGAAGAAAATTACTTTAGAGGAATGGCAACAGACATCACAAAAAACATTAAGAGCTATTCGTGATGATTTAGAAAAAATAAGTATTCAGGGCTATAATTTCAAGTCATTATCATGTACCCTTATAGTCGTAATTCAAATAAAAAACAAACTACTTGTAACACATATTGGAGATGGTAGAGCAGCTTATTGTAATTCTAATGACGAATGGGTGGCAATGTTGACTCCATACAAAGGAAGATACAGCAATGAAACTGTATTCATAACTTCTGACATATGGGAAGATGAAACAAGTTTGAATAAGTACATTAAAAGTACGGTGGTCGTAGAAAAAATTAAAGCCTTTTGTTTGCTTACAGATGGTTGTGAAAACGCATCGTTTGAATGTTACAAACTTGACGAGGAAACCCAAATCCCCGAAGACATTAATAAACCATTTAAAGATTTCTTTCATGAAAATGTAAATCTCCATATTCCCAATTTGATAAAATCTCAAAAAAGCCAGCAAGAACTTAATCAGATTTGGAAATCATTTTTAACAGATGGGAATGATACATTAAAAAACGAAAGCGATGACAAAACAATGATACTGGCAGTTAAAGTGCCATTATTAGAAAGTTAAACAACAATGCCACGAGTATTACAATTAGATAACAAAACTAACATAACAATAGACACAGAACCATGTGGCAGTGGTGGCTCTGGTGAAGTATATAAAATTCTTTCACCAACAAATCTAACGAACCAAGTTGTCAAACTATATCACAAAGAACGACTAACCAAAGAATCAGAGGATAAAATAAAATATTTAGTTTTAAAGAAAATAAACCAAGGCGACCACGAATCAATAGTATGGATAAAAAATGTAGTTGTTGACAATGGCAAATTTGTTGGCTTCACTATGAATTATGCTGATGGTATTGGGCTTGAACAATTTTTAAATGACAGGTGGTGGCGTAACAATGAAACAAAGGATTGGGATAAGTTTAAATTAGAAAATGAAAATGGCATTGAAAACAGAATAAAGCTATGCTTGAATATTGCAATAGCTGTGAACATTATCCATAAAAATAGCAATTACACAATAGCAGATATTAAGCCGTCAAATTTTAAAGTACATAAAAACGGCCTTGTTTCAATTATTGATATAGACAATATTGAAGTTATAGAAAATGGGAAGGTTCTTTACGCAGCACAAGTAATAACACCTGAATTTAGTCCGCCTGAATTTCACAAAGGCTTGAATTATAAGCAAAGTGCAGCTTCACAAAATTGGGATAGATATAGTCTGGCAATATTATTTTATAAAATTCTTTGCGGTATTCATCCATTTGAAGGAGTTGGATGTAAAACACCATTCGAGAGCTGTACCGACAGCCCAGACATGATTAAAAACGGGCTTTTTCTTCATGGAACTAAAAGTAGTTATGTTAATTTCAAAAGCCTTCAACATTCGAATTTTTCAAAACTAAATCAGGAACTCCAATGCATTTTTATCCAATGCTTTGATGGCGGACATAATAAACCACATTTAAGACCAAGTGCAGAAGATTGGTGCAGAGTGCTCTCTTATAATAAATTAATAGCTAAAAGACCTTCAATAACGGAGCTGCTAAATACCGATACTACCTACAATGATAAATTTAAAAATGCTTTACAATTCAACGTCTATTCGTCGCCCTTAACTCTCAAAAGTATTGAGATTTTTTTTCCTGATGTAAAGCTAATAAAATTTTCAAATTCACTAACTATTTTTGATAGAGCTTTAAATTTTTTTAAAAAATCACCAAAAAAAATACTTGTTGATGAATTAACGATAATTGAAAAAGATATAAGATCATTATTTATCAGACAACCCGCAATTGAAAAAGATATTTTAAACATTATTATAGAATTTGAAAAAAAGCAGCAAGAAATTAAATCTGAAGAAAAAATTCAAATTGAGAAATTAAAAAAAGCGTTGCAATTAAGCCTGAATGATGCTGAATATTTGGCTAATGAAATTCAAAGTGAAGAATCTAAAGAACTTTCCCAACTACAAAGTCAGATAAATTCCTTGATACATAAAGAAGATGTTTCTCTGGCTAATTTTCATTCGTTGACTTATGGCAATTTGCTTAATGATTTTGAAACAATGCGATTAGAACATCAAGCAAATATCAATACTTACGAAATTCAAAAGAAGAACGAAATTGAAAGGCTAATAAATTCGCCAACTAAGCTAATCCATTACAATATTGAAAGGGAATGTTTCAATATATTTAATGGCAATCTCCCTTCTCTTATTACAACTTTAAAACAATTAAATTTCTTTACTGCCGCCGATTTCAAAAAGGTTTACAGCAATGGTTACTTACTTGATAATTCAAATAACGATATCAGGATACCCGGCATGGGTTCTGAAAGGTCTAAGAAATTTCGTTACTGGAGAATTACAATTGAGAACGAAGAGAATGCAAGGATTGCCAAGGAAGTTAATTTAAAGTACAATAAACTTCAAAACGATATTTCAATAAAGTGGAGCGTTACCGAGAATAATCATAACCAAATACTCTCTCCGTTAAATGTTAGATTTAAAACCAAAGAAGCAGAAACAAAAAGAAACAAGGATTGGTTAATTGATAACAAAGATTCTGAAGTAAAAAAATTAAGCATGAAGTTCGACAAACTTCATGCTGAATTAAAAACCGAATTCATAAAAGCCTTAAACAAATTTTATACAGACTTAGAGAAAATATACTTGCAAACAAAAAATACCCTTTTAAATAACCTATCTGATTATGAAAACAAAGTAAAATCCAAGATGTCAGAAATTCAGGATATAATAAGTTGGATTGAAGTTGAAACGAAGAAGTATAACGTCACCTATTTAAAACTAAACCATTCAAATAAGTAAAACAAAAACCCGGTTTCATCATCCCATGCGGGAGAGAGGATTTACCGGGTATAGCATGGCAAATATACGCCTTTAAACTACATTTGTATCAAATCTTTTAAACACATTTGATGAACATTACAGACTTAGAAAAGCTTCTTTCACAGAAAAGACTTAGTACTTATTACAACCTGTTTCCAACAGACAAAGAAAAAGCTATTGAGTATTATAGGCTTAACACCCAAATTTCCGAATCACTTTATCCACTGCTTTCTAATTTTGAGATAGTGCTTCGTAATTCTATACATAACTCTTTAAGCATACATTATAAATCAGCACACTGGTTTTCACAGTTTAAACAGCCTGAACTATTCGACCAAGTTAACATTGCTAAGAGAAAAATTCTTACAGGACAAAACTTAATGACAGCCGACAAAATTGTGGCTGAATTAACTTTTGGTTTTTGGACTTCTCTTTTCAATAAGCAATATGCCAAAGACTTTTGGAAACCTTTAATGTATGCTTTCCCTCTGTTGGACACAGCAAACAAACGCAGGGATAAAATTGCTTACAAGCTCAATCATATTCGCAAATTTAGAAATCGCATTTTTCATTATGAGCCAATTTGTAATGACCTTACTGCATTGGCGGCTAACCACAATAATATTTTGGAAATACTGAACTGGATAAATGTTGACATCGTTAACTGGACAAAGCAAATAGACCGTTTTGACAATTTATATAATCAAGCAGTTGCATTACATTCAGCGACCTGACCCAATGCAACAAGTCAGGTACATTTGCAAGGCACATAATGCCAACACACAGAAGCCAACCTTGCAAAAGAGCCTGCCTTGTGCCAACGCTTCCAGAACACACCCTAGCTGTATTAATTTTCAGAAAGATATTTCGTTATTTTTTTTACAATTGCTGGTCCTTCATACACAAAGCCCGTCCACACTTGTACAAGGCATGCGCCTGCATCTAATTTTTCTTTTGCATCGGCTCCGTTAAAAATGCCACCACTTGCTATAATAGGTATTTTGCCATTTGTTTTTTGGCTAATGTATTTTACCATTTCTGTGCATTTATTTTTTAATGGTAAGCCACTAATACCACCTATCCCAATGGTTTCTAATTCAGCATTGGTTGTTATAAGGTTGCTTCTATCAATAGTAGTGTTTGCTGCCACAAGGCCATCTAAATTTATTTCTTGCGCCAAATCTATTACATCATCTATTTGAGTTTGTGTAAGGTCTGGTGCTATTTTTAAAAGAATAGGTTTTTGCTGTGCAAAATTTTTATTTAAATTTTGAAGATGTGTTAGTATTTTTTTGAGCGGTTCTTTTTCTTGTAATTCACGTAATCCAGGTGTATTAGGGCTGCTTACATTTACTACAAAATAGTCTACATAATCGTGTAAAGCATTAAAACAAATTTCATAATCCTTCCATGCAGTTTCGTTTGGAGTAATTTTGTTTTTGCCAATGTTTCCTCCAATAATCAGTTTGCAGTTGGCAGTTGGCAATTGGGTCTCAATCTGTAAATTTTCTTTTGCCAACTGCCAATTGCCTGCCGCCAACTTCCAAGCTTTTAATCTTTGGGTTATAACATTTACCCCTTCATTATTAAACCCCATACGATTAATGAGTGCTTTATCTTTTGGTAGTCTAAATAAGCGTGGGGTTGGGTTTCCACCTTGTGGTAGTGGTGTTACAGTACCTATTTCTACAAAGCCAAAACCAAGTGCCTCTAGTTCATTTAAATATTTTGCATTTTTATCAAAGCCTGCGGCAAGGCCTACAGGGTTTTTAAATGAAAGGTTAAAAAGCTTAAAGTTGAAGGTTGAAGGTTCAACGTTGGTAAACTCGTGGCTTTTAAAAAGGTTTGTAGTAATCTTTTTAATGAAAGGAATAGAGCAAAGAATTCTCAAAGCGTTCATAGAAAAGTGATGCACTTTTTCTGCATCGAACATAAATAAAATACTGCGAATGATTTTGTACATAATGTAAGCAAAGATAACTCATCATTTTTTTTGTAACTAGAGTAAAATTTATATCTTTGAATAAGAAAGTTGCATAAACAACTAAATCAGTCGTTAGATGCTAGATATCAAATTTTAGACAAAAAATAAGGTAGGTCTAATATGTAAGTAAAAGTTGAAAAAAGATAAAATGATGAAGAGCTGCGGGATAGAAGTGGAAATCCTTTTTTTGAGGAATGAAAAAAAAGATTACAACGAATAGCCCGAACAAATGTTGAATGAAGGTTCAATGCGTACAGCACAAAAAATAAAAAAATCGTTCACATACTCGCTTTTACCCTTTCTGCAAAGTGGAGAGGGAAGGGGTGAGGTTAAAAAATAATCATGCAAGAAGCATACATAGTAGCAGGCTTTAGAACTGCCATTACAAAAAGTAAAAAAGGTGGATTTAGATTTACACGTCCCGATGATTTGGCGATAGATGTAATAAAAGGTTTGTTGGCCACCGTGCCACAGCTAGACCCAAAACGTGTAGATGATGTGATAGTAGGAAACGCTGTACCCGAGGCAGAGCAAGGCTTACAGGTTGGTCGTATTATAGCAGCAAAGGCCGTAGGATTTTCTGCACCAGGCATTACCATTAATAGATATTGTGCAAGTGGTTTGGAAGCTATTGCAATGGCAACCTCAAAAATACGCAGCGGCATGGGCGAATGTTTTATAGCTGGGGGTACAGAAAGCATGAGTTTGGTACCTACTGCAGGTTGGAAAACTGTACCTGCATACAGCATTGCAAAAGATGAGCCCGATTATTATCTTAGCATGGGTTTAACTGCCGAAGCGGTTGCCAATGAATATAAAGTAAGTCGTGAAGACCAAGATTTATTTAGTTTTAATAGCCATGCAAAAGCAGCAAATGCTATAAAAGAAGGTTATTTTAAAAGCGGCATTTTACCCATAAATGTAGAGCAAGTATATGTAGACGAAGCAGGTAAGCGTAAAATAAAATCGTACATCGTAGATACAGATGATGGTGTGCGTATAGATACAAGTATAGAAGGATTAGCAAAATTAAAACCTGCCTTTGCAGCAGGTGGTGTTGTTACAGCAGGCAATAGCTCACAAACGAGTGATGGTGCAGCTTTCGTGCTTGTAATGAGTGAGCGTATGGTAAACGAATTGGGCCTCAAGCCCATCGCTCGCTTGGTAAATTGTGCAAGCGCAGGCGTGCATCCCCGAATTATGGGTATTGGTCCTGTGGAGGCTGTGCCAAAGGTTTTAAAACAAGCTGGCATGACCTTAAATGATATTGATTTGTTTGAATTGAACGAGGCATTTGCATCACAAGCCTTGGCTGTAATTCGTGCGCTTGGTTTAAACCCTGAAATCGTAAATGTAAATGGTGGCGCTATTGCACTTGGGCATCCGCTTGGTTGTACAGGTTGTAAATTGACCATACAATTGGTAAATGATATGAAGCGTTTAAATAAAAAATATGGTATCGTAACGGCCTGTGTTGGCGGTGGGCAGGGAATAGCGGGGATTATTGAAAATATTAATTAGCTTTCCAAAATATACGCCGATTTGCGGAGGACTTTAGTCTCTAGAACTTTTTAATGTATAATTTTTCAAAGCCATCATTATTTTTTTTAAAAAAATATGATGGCTTTTTTAGTGGGCAAAGAAGCAGCTATGGTCATCATCGTTGTGTCACTCACTTCATCGGCATACCTTTTATCAACTTTTATTATGCAATAATTTTACTACAAAGAATACACAAAAAAGAACACTAGGTACACAAAGAAAAAATAACTATTTTAAAACACCTCTTGGTGAACTTTGTGTTGAAAAAAACCCTTAAAAAAGTTTGAAATTTCAAGCTTAAATACTACGTGTACTTTGTGAAAAACATTTGTGTTTTTTGTTTAAAGAAAAAAACGCTACAACAAGTAAAATTATTTTTTAGGTAACTTCTAAAAACTCTTTATTTTTCTTTTAAAAAATTCGGCTGCTTTATTAATATTTAGTGTAGGTTTTAAGCACTCATTTTTTTATTTTTATTCAAATTTTTATTTTTTTAGCTTTGAACCAACAAAAAGATAATCTTGTATAATCCCATTTTTTAAACGTTATTAACATTGCATTTACAAAATATCATATTTCAATTTTAGCCAATCGAATTCGCTTTTTTTCAATATAACCTTGCCCACTTTTGCAGTATTTTGCCTAAATTTTGTTACTTTTGCGCCCCTGCAAGGCAAATACCCGAGCCCTTGCTTCAAAAAAATAATGAGTTTATTACAACAAATTAATGTACAATTTTTGCCAAAGCATATTGCTATAATTATGGATGGTAATGGGCGATGGGCAAAAGAACAGGGTAAAGACAGACTTTTTGGTCACATAAATGGTGTGGAAAGTGTACGAGATGT
>JAYUJS010000074.1:0-1425 GCA_043765095.1 Ferruginibacter sp. | reverse complement strand
TTAGCTCTAATATCCACTCTACCTATGCCAACTGCTAGCAGTGCTACATCTACTTGGTTTATAGAAAAACCTACTGCAAATAAGCTTTTCGCAATTTGAGATACGTATATTTTTTCGGCATTACTTTTTTGCCCAATGGTATCTAAGCCTTTAAACGCCCAAGAATTGGGGCCAAAATGCTTTGCTGTTTCTGCCATCGTTTTTGTAAAAAGGGGCGTAGCTTTCAACTGGTTTAGTATCTGTAGCTCTTTAGGCAAAATAGTTTCCTTTTTGCCATTTACTACTATTGCGCTGGGTGTATTAGGACTAGGCAATTGGTCATTTTGTGTTGTTGTAGCTCCACCAAGGTTGTTGCAATCATCTCCTTTACCACCCCCTTGAGCTGGAGAACCAGTTCCTCCACCTTCTTGCTGTTTTCTTTCTGGATTTTGTACTGCATCTACAACACTACCCGCAGTTTCTTGCAACACCTGCCCTGCTGCATCTAGTATGCTCTTTGTATCAACACCTGGGGTACACTGGGTGGGCTGCTGGGCTGCTTTGCGGTTTTCAATGTCGCTTGCGGTCTTGGTTATTAAATCTGCTGCTGTTTTTTGTGCAGCAACTATTTCTTTGGTGTGTTTGGCGTAGTAATAATGGTTTAATGGTTTAACTTTTATTGCGGCATCTACGTTATTTTGAAGTAATCTTATTTCAGCAGGTGTGCCATATTTATTTATTATTTCAAGCTGTTGCATGCGTATTTTAGCTGCTTTAGTTGCAGACCCAAAAATGCTTTGGTTGATGCTACTAATCTCTGCTTGGCTAAATGGACGTGCCTTACCTTCTTTATTTAAAATTTGCTTTTGTCTGCCAACAAAATAGTTATTTCTTTTAGCCCTAATTTGCGCACCTAAACTAGTGTTATCTTCAAAAATAGGTCTACGATTATTTGCGCTGTTGGTCTCTGCTTGTGCTATTAAATAATCTGATTGTTGTTCGTTCATAAAAATGATTTTGTTTAATAGATAAAAAGATAAAATCTGCACACTTTTACCATATTTATGCAAAATATTGCAATATTTATTTTATGTATACCGCAAAAAGAGTAAAACAGCATAATATTCAACATAATCACTAATATGTGGCACCTAAAATAATTATATATAATAACAATGCCACTCCCTAAAGAATGGCATTTGTTTAAAATAAAATTAATTAATAATTTATCTTCCTACCCTCAACCTCGCTGGTACTCTAATGCCATTATTACCAGAAGGCGATATTGCACCTTTAGCAACTCCAATACCAGATGGGATTGTTTGTCCATCAATCTTAACGGTATTGTTTAGTAAGTTAGCACCCACAGCAGTCATAATTTTAGCTCTAATATCCACTCTACCTATGCCAACTGCTAGCAGTGCTACATCTACTTGGTTTATAGAA
>JAYUJS010000073.1:0-1425 GCA_043765095.1 Ferruginibacter sp. | reverse complement strand
ACAGAAGTTTCACATCTTTTAGGATATTCATCCATATCGCATTTTAGTACTGCGTTTAAAAAGCAAACGGGGATAAAGCCTTGTGAATTGTTGTTGAGATAGTAAGAATAAAAGGCTGCTTTCATCTAGTTATTTTTTTAGGTATTTATCTAAAATTGATTGTAATGTTCTGTTCCATTTTCTATTAAAACAATAGCCTAATTTAATTCTATGCCTTCCTATTTCCTTTTCCATATCTGGATTAATATAAAAGCTTATCCCAAAGGCTATTAAACCATTAATTAGAGGAATTCTAATTTTGTTGTAATTACAAAATTAGAAATAGTATCTTTTTGGTAATATCCAAATTCTATTCCACCAGCATAAGTTACATGTCCGACATTTTGAGTTTCAATTTCGATTTTGTATCCATAAACAATTGGTTTTATATATGGGGTCATAGTTTCTAAACTAAAATAGTAAATTAAGTTATTTGTATTTAACCCAAAATATCTATGGTCTATTAAGTTACTTCGCATGTATGCTATTCCAAATTAAGTAATAAATTGTTTGTTCATTCCAATTTATATTCTCGGAATAAAGTTATTTATTTTTTTATATTTTGTACTATCAGTAAAATTTTCTTTTTGTGCTTTTATGTTCTAATTGCACAATAGTAAAAATGATAGCTTTACATATTTTATGTCGTCTAATTTCATTTTTAATTTGATATCATAAAGTAAGTTAAAATTTTATCTTAATAAGTGGCTTTTTTAAAAAATCACCCCTACAAAAACCCAACTTTTCCACCCACCTCAAATTTCTTATCTTCGCAACTTAACTTTTTATACAACAAATGATTATTTCTTACAATTGGCTAAGTGAATATCTACCTGTAATAATTGATACAGAGCGATTGAGCAAAATATTGACTTCTATTGGGCTTGAAGTGGAGAGCTTGCACAAATATGAATCTCTAAAAGGTGGGCTTGAAGGTATTGTAGTAGGCGAAGTGCTTACTTGCGAAAAACACCCTGATGCTGATAAATTAAAAATAACTACCGTAAATATTGGCACTGAAGAACCATCGCAAATTGTGTGCGGTGCAAGCAATGTGGCTGTAGGGCAAAAAGTAATTGTAGCCACCGTTGGTGCAATGTTGTTTCCAAGTAGCGGAGAGCCTTTCCAAATAAAAAAAGCTAAAATAAGAGGTATAGAAAGTTTTGGGATGATATGCGCAGAAGATGAAATTGGATTGGGAGAAAGCCATGATGGTATTATGGTGTTGAATGCAGATAAAATACCAGGAACAAAAGCAGCGCAACTTTTTGAAACCTACACAGATTATATTTACGAAATAGGCCTTACGCCAAACCGTATGGATGCTATGAGTCACCTAGGTGTAGCCCGTGATGTATGTGCGTACCTGTGGCATCATGACAAAAC
>JAYUJS010000072.1:0-1426 GCA_043765095.1 Ferruginibacter sp. | reverse complement strand
CAAATCTTATTTTTTCTTTTACATCCCAATAGCCAGATCCCAATATTGTAAATAATTTTACTTGATGCACAAACCGTTTGTTTTTTTTAAGTGTATCTACCATCAAATAAATATTTTTTTCGTGGCTACTTAGTTTATCAGGCCTATTGGCTTCCCAGTATTTATCATCTTTGTCCCACTCTGTAGTTTGCTCCTTATTTATAGCATCTTTTACGTTTGCCGATGGCAAAATTATGTTCAGTTTTACTTTATCTATTACCGTTGTATTTCTTATTATAAATTTTGCGCTCGTAGCTTTTTCTTTTTGTGGAATACCAATTAGAGCTAGCCCACTTTCAAACTTTACATCGGAAGAAAACTTGTATGGCAAATAAACCATTTTGCCTGATGTACTATCGTAAATATTTTTATACTCTTGTGTGTAGCTTATATCATTTATAAAATTAATATTGGCAGATTTTGTAAGGTGTAAATTTACAAATTGTACTACATACGTTTTAGTATTTATATACAAACTACCTGTAAATGTACGCCCATATCCACGCAGTGGAGAAAAACGAACTAGCATAAATGTTTCTCCATTTTCTTCAGTGGTATCTCCTTCAAAATATTTGTAATAGCTAAACGCATTGCTATTTAAAGGGCTTACATAAGTTTGATCAAATAAGGGAATCCAATCATCATAAATATTAAAATTGAAAAAATATTTATTGGTTCTATTTATTAAATCGTCTGTTTCTAAACCAAGGCTTTTTCTTGCTACTAAGTTTTCTCTTTCTATAAAAGGGCTTGTAGAGTGGTAATAATTTGCTAACCTTTCTGTAAAATAAACTGGTAATTCTTTTTCAGACCTTGCATTGCTATCTAAACTTGCATACGTTTTTAATAACATACTTTTTAGCCCTTTTCCATTAGCATTTGCAAAATCAAGATTATTTATATCAAGCTCTGTTCTAGTATATCTTAAATAACTAAAACTGCCAAACCTATCAGGGTTATTAATTGCTTTTTTTTCTATTACCTTCTGCATAAAAGTTTTGCTAGATTTTTTTGCGCCACCAATAATAACAACATCTAGCCCACCAACCTTATGCATCATTCTTATTACAATATTAGTAATTTTACCTTGCTCTAAAGGTATATATAGATCATTATAACCTACGCTAGATATAGCCAAGCTATCCTGCCAGTTAGCGGTTACTATTTTATATGTTCCATCTACTCTTGTAATACCACTAAACTTGCTACCTTTTAAATTTACAGTTACGTTAGCCAAAGGTTTATTTGTTGTTGAATCAAAAACTTTACCCGAAATAGTATAACTATTTTGGGCATAAACACAATTGCTAAAAGAAAAATTAGCTAAACAAAACAAAATACATAATAGATTTTTATTCATTACTCTTTTTTTATTACTTATTATATT
>JAYUJS010000071.1:0-11177 GCA_043765095.1 Ferruginibacter sp. | reverse complement strand
TTATTTTGCTGCGCAAAAACATTTATTGCTGCTCCGCCTTGCAAAAAATTCATTACCATTTGAAAAGTCACTTCTTGCGGATATGCACTTACACCTTCCTTTGCTATACCGTGGTCGGCAGCAAAAATAATGATAGTAGGTTTTGTAAGTTGTGGGCTTAAAGTGTTTTGTATTGTGCCAATTTGCAGGGCTATTTTTTCTAAAACTCCTAAGGCGCCGAGTGGCTTTGTTTTAAAATTTATTTTGTGTTGAAGCTGTTCTTTAATCATTGCTAATTTTTTTTATAAAAAACAAACGACCAAAAAATGGTCGTTTAAATAAAATAATTTTATTAAGAAATTTATGCACGCACAGGTTGCAAAACCATAAATCTTTTTTGTGCTAGTGCAAAGCCTCCAAACATTATAGCACTATAAAATAAATCTCCTAATATTGTACCTTTTATATACGGCACACCTGCTGTATAGCATTGCATTAATCCTCCAAAGTTTTGAGGGTAATAATTACCAGGCCAGCAACCGAAGTTTGATACTAAAAAGAAAATAGCACTAGATGCTAAAGCTCCTATAACTAACGTTGCCGTATTTACTTTTTTAAAAATGAAAAATGCAACCAATGTTATTAAAATATATGCTGCATACTGCCAATAAAACCCTGTGCTTAACCAAGTAAATGTTGGATAGTATTGAGCATAAATTACATTATTAATAAATAAATCACTTAAAAAAGTAGCGCTTATTGGTATTAAAATGGCTTGCCATTTTTTATTAAAATGTGCAGCACCAAATAAACCTATCGCACCCAAAGGTGAAAAGTTTGGCATGTGAGGTACAATACGACTAAACGCTGCTAACAAAATAATACCTGCAAGTGCAAGAAAACGAAGATTGATTTTTTGAGAATTCATATTACTTTTAAGTTTTATAAAAAGTACAAATACTAAACGAGCTTGTAATGGTAAACAAACTATTTATGCTTTGCACTTTTCGTGAGTGCTTTTGCAAAACCTACCTTCAAGTACCTGACTTATCTTTTATTAAAAGACTTACAGTTGCACGACAGCCCATGAGTTACACATGGTTACCTTGACAATGTTATATAAAAGCAACACTTGGTTTGATTTATTAAAAGTAACAACTTTGCAAATATAAAGAAATGAAAGATACTTTATTGAAATTGGCGTTTTCATGAAATAGTAAATCAGATATTTGTAAGAATGCGTAATTAAAAATGCAAGTTGTTGCAAAAATATTTGAAGGTTTTTTTAACATAGGTCTTTAGAGGATTAAAGTAAATGCACTTTGCTTCTTACTTAAAATATTGTGCCTAGATAATACTAATTAAAAACTAAAAATATTAAAACATAATAAAAGCTAAATGTATAATTAATGATGAAACGCCACTACAATTCAATTATAGATATATTACTGATTAACAAAAAATGAATATGAACCTACTAGCTCACGCATACCTTTCTTTTAACGATGGAGATATTTTACTTGGCAATATGATAAGCGATTATGTAAAAGGGAAAAAACAATTTGACTACCCAAAAACTATTCAAGCGGGCATAAAATTGCACAGAGCCATTGATACATTTACAGATACACACCCAGCAACAAATGAACTTAAAAAAATATTTGCACCAACCTATAGATTATATGCTGGTGCTTTTGTAGATGTGGTATACGATTATTTTTTAGCAAATGATGCAGCGCAGTTTGCTACAAAAAACCATTTGCAAAATTTTACTATAGAGACTTATTCTTTACTTACCAAAAATCAAATTCATTTTCCAGAAAAATTTGCAAACCAATTTCCTCACATGCTTACTAATGATTGGCTATATCATTACCATAGCGATGAAGGTATGCGTAAAAGCTTTAGTGGACTTGCAAGGCGTGCAAAATATATTACAGAAACGGATACTGCTATGCAATTATTTTTAGATAATAAACAAAGAATACAAATTGCGTATGATACGTTTTTTCCTAGTTTAAAAAAAATGGTATTGGAACAAATGGAAACGAAAAGGTATATAGATGAAATAAAGTAAAAATCATTTATCAAAATACCTTCTATATACCCAAGCAATAGTAAATGATGGTATAATATCTGTAGCGGGTATTATTTCTTCTGCAAAATTAATTACAGCACCTATCTCCCCTACTTTGCCACCAAATGTTTTATAAAAAATAAATGCAGAAATAGGCGCCCAAACCAAATCTGTTAACTCCGCTAGCGCTGGTATTATATAACTAGCACAGCCTATTAAATCCATTGCCAAACACAATTGCAAACTTGGTAGTTTATTAAATTTTTTAATATTTGTCATAGGTTTATTGTTATTATTAAATATATGATACAAATGTATATTTGTACAAGTATAAAATTAATTTTTTAGCAAAAAAATCATCCCTACATTTACTATTATGATTACAAAAATATTAGAAGCTATTTTGGCTATGTTTTTTTCACAGGGTACTTTTGCGCAAATTTTAAATGCACCAGCACAGCAATGGGCAGATAGTACTTATAAGAAATTGAGTAAGGATGAACGCATTGCGCAGCTAATGGTAGTGCGCCTTTCCACTATTGATTCTAAAACTAAAGTGGTAACTTTTTTAGATAAAAATGTGTCGGAACTAATTACAAAGTATAATATTGGTGGTATATGTGTTTTTCAAGGTAGCCCTGTAAAACAGGCTGAAATAATAAACCAACTACAGGCAAAAGCAAAAACTCCGCTTATGATGTGTATAGATGCTGAGTGGGGTGTAGGTATGCGCATAATAGATAGTGTGCTGCCACTACCTAAGCAAATGATGCTGGGTGCTATGAAAGATGAAACTGTGGTATACCGCTATGGCAAACTAGTAGCAGAGCAATGCAAACGCATAGGGCTACAAGTAAATTATGCACCAGTAGTAGATGTAAATAACAATCCCAATAACCCAGTAATAAACGACCGTAGTTTTGGAGAAGATAAATATAAAGTAGCTAACTATGGCATCCAATATATGAGAGGCATGCAAGATAATGGGGTAATGGCTTGTGCAAAACATTTTCCTGGGCATGGAGATGTAAGTGTGGACTCGCATTTAGATTTGCCAGTAATAAATAAAACAATGGCACAATTAGATTCTCTAGAATTGTATCCTTTTAGAAAAATATTTGATGCAGGCATTGGCAGTGTAATGCTTGCCCACCTTTACATACCAGCCATTGATACTACTAGCAATAGAGCAACTTCGCTATCGCCAAACAATGTAAATAATCTAATGCGAAAAGAGCTTAATTACAAAGGGCTCACTTTTACCGATGCATTGGAAATGCAAGGTGTAAATAAATTTTACCCAGATGGTGCAGCATCGGTACAATCTATTATAGCTGGTAATGATATGCTTTGCCTACCTGGCGATGTGCCACTTGCAATTAAAAAAATAAAAGACGCTATTAAGAAAAAACAAATAAGCTGGACCGATATAGAATTGCATTGCAAAAAAGTATTGATGGCAAAATACCAATACGGTCTTTCACATTTACAACCTATTAAAATAGAAAACTTAGCTGTAGACTTAAACAAGGGGATTGTAGAAATGAGAAGATTAGTTGCAGAAAATGCAATCACTTTAGTATCAAAAAAAGATGAATCTTTTTTTCCTTTAAGAGATACAAAATTTGGCGATATTGCTTTTGTAGGTTTTGGCATTTCTGCAGATAATGAAATGGCAAAAAGAATGCGTATAGATTATAACGCTACTATATTTTTTGGTAATGATGCCAATTTATTAACAAAATTAAAACCGTTTAAAAAAGTTGTAATTGGCTTGCACAATGTAGGTAGATATGCAGCTACAAATTTTGGGTTTGCAAAAAACACACTTGATGTAATTGCAAACGTGCAACAACAAAACAATTGCATAAGTTTTGTTTTTGGTAATGCCTATTCGCTTAAAAACTTTTGTGGAGTAAGTAATATGGTAATGTGTTATGAAGATGACGAAATATTACAAGGCACTGCTGTAGACCTTTTGCAAGGAAAAATATTTTACAAGGGTGTATTGCCAGTAACGGTATGTGAAAATTATAAATACGGTTTTGGAATAGACACTAAAGCTAGTGCAGCTTTGTTTGAAAAAAAAACTAATGTTGAGTATAGTAGAGAAAAATTACTAAGGGTAGACTCAATAGTGTATGATGCAATTGCACATTTTGCAATGCCAGGCTGTACTGTATTGGCATTAAATAATGGAAAAATTGTTTTTGAAAAAGCTTATGGCAATTTTGTATACGATAAATTTTCACCAGTAAATTTGTCATCAGTTTACGATATGGCGTCTGTTACAAAAATATGTGCTACTACACTTGCAGTAATGAAATTATACGACCAAGGAAAATTTGATTTAAAAAAAAAGCTTAGTGACTACCTGCCAGAAACCATTGGTACCAATAAAGCTGATATAATTGTACAAAATTTACTGTTGCACGAAGCTGGGCTTGTAGCCTATATTCCATTTTACAAAGAAGTAATTGATAATACAGGAAAGCCATTTCCAACATTATTTTCACAAAAAAAAAACGATTCTTTTAATATAGAAGTAGCTAGCAATTTTTTTATGAAAAATACTTGGAGAGATACGATTTATAAAAGAATAATAACAAGTACTGTTGGTGAAAAAGGCAAATATATTTATAGTGATAATGATTTTATTTTTCTTTGTAAAATTGTAGAAAAAATTGCGGGTAAAAGTTTAGATAAATATGTATTGGAAAACTTTTATGAGCCTATGCAATTAAATTCTATAGGCTTTGACCCATTGCTAAGAAATAGCATTACCAATATTGCCCCTACAGAAAATGAAAAAATATTTCGTACACAACTTATACGCAGCTATGTACACGACCCAGGTGCAGCTATGCTGGGTGGCGTAGCGGGGCATGCAGGGCTATTTAGCAATGTATATGACCTTGCGGCTATTATGCAAATGCTACTAAACGGTGGAAATTTTATGAATAAACAATATTTAAAAAAGGAAACAGTAGATTTATTTACCTCATACCAAAGCAATTCTAGTCGTCGTGGTTTTGGGTTTGATAAACCTGAAAAAGATAACTCTTCTAGAAAAGAACCTTATCCTTCTGCTAATGCTTCTAATAAAACATTTGGGCACACTGGCTTTACTGGTACATGTGTATGGGCAGACCCAAATACAAAATTTACATTTGTATTTTTAAGCAATAGGGTATATCCAGATGTAAACATGAATTTGCTAAAAATGAATATAAGAAGTAAATTATATGATGCTATTTATGATGCAACATTTTAGTAAATTTAATGTTGCAATTTATTTCAATGCCACTTGAAGTTGTATATTGCATTCGAAATAATAATTAAATGAATGAATAAAATTTGGTTAATATATTTTTTAGTTGTAATTATATTATTTACATCATCATGCAGAGATGAATTTACAATATGTAATTTATCAAAAGAAGTAAAATTTAATGCAGGATTTTATGAAAAAAATGCAGTTGGTGATATTGCAAAATTAGCACCAAACTTAACAATTAATGCTCTAAGAGATACTGCTATAATAAATGGATTATCAAATGTGCAAGTTTTTTCTTTACCATTAAATAATTTAGTTGATACAGCAAAATTTGTAGTTTCAGTTTCAAATAACAAACCAAAAGATACAATCAAAATTATTTACACCTCCCAAAGTGTATTGTTATCTGTAAACTGTGGTAACATTATTAATTACAATATTTCCAAAATACTTTTCACAAAAAACACTTTAGATACTGTTAAAATATTAAATCCTACTGTAAATAGTGGGCTTTTACAAAATGCAAAACTTTACTTTTAAAAGTTTTTATTAAATAGCCTCAGGAGGAATATCAAACCCTTGCATACTTTCTGCATCTACAATAGTTTTATCTTCATCTTGGGTTATTAGTTTTTTTGTACTTGCTATTACAACTGCATCTAAAATTAGCCTTCCTAACTACATGCTGCTTTTTTTAATATGCTAATTTTTTAATTCAAACAACTCTTTTTTGTCAACTACTTTCACTTTTTTTCCGACTTTTAATAGCTTACTTACCACTTCATAAGGCCCAGTTATTACTTCTTCACCACCTTTAAGCCCATCGGCTATTTCAATATTATTTATATCCTGTATACCCGTCTTTACTACTACTTTTTTTACCTTATTTTCTTTGTCCTTTACAAAAACTACTACCTGAGTTTCATCCTCTGTCGATTTATTTTTAGCATTATCTTCTTCGTCAGTATCTTTTTTCTTAGATACTTTTTTATCATCACTAGTGCTATCGCTTATATCTCTTGTAGTAACAGCATTAATAGGCACGCTTATTACATTTACTTGTGTTTGTGTTTGTATATCTGCGTTTGCACTCATACCTGGGCGAAAAGGAAAACTACCTTTACCTAATAAATCAACATAACTATCTTTTAATATACGCACATAAACTTTGTATTGTGTAACATCGGTAGATACTGCACCCAGCTGGCTTGCAGCACCATTATTGCTACTTGCTATTTTGGTTACAATACCTTTAAATTTTCTGTTGCTATATGCATCTACACTTATGAGTGCACTATCGCCAAGTTTTACTTTTGGCACATCGTTTTCGCCTACATCTACCCTCACTTCTATTTTATCCATATTGGCAATGCGCAACATTTCTGTACCCACATTAAAACTATTACCAGCTACTTTTTCTCCTTTTTTTACATTTAGTAAACTTACCACTCCATCAGTAGGTGCTAGTATTGATGTTCGTCCTAAATCAGTATTTGCTTTTTGCAAACTTGCTTGTGCTGTTTGCACATTTGCCCTTGCGCTTTGCACACTAGCTTTTACACCATTTATACCTTGTATTGCTGCGTTATAATTTGCTTTTGATGATTTGTAAGCAGCATCTGCTACATTAAATTCATTTGCACTTATTACTTTATCATCGTATAATTTTTTTTGCATATTATAAGTTCTTTCGGCTTGATCTTGCTGTGCTTGCAATGCACCCAATGCTGCTTGTGAGTTGCCCACTTGAGCTTGCTGCACCCCAACTTGGGCTTGGCTTTGCGCTACACCGCTAGCGGCTTGGCTGCGTTGTATGTTGTACACATCTGCATATATACGTGCAAGCAATTGACCTTTTTTTACCGTATCGCCTTCTGCTACAGTTAGCTCTGTTATTTCACCACTAATATCTGGGCTCACTTTTACTTCTATTTCTGGGTATATTTTTCCACTTGCGTTTACAACCTCAATAATAGTTCGTTTTTCGGCTTTCTCCGATGTTACTTTTATACCTTCATCTTTACCAAATACGCCTCTTTTAGATAGTACAATTAATAGCACTAATAATATTGCAATGCTAATTAAAATCCATTTCGTTTTTTTTTTCATGAGATAGTATTGAGTATGGAGTACTTAGTATTTAGATTATACTATACTACTCGTTAGTTTATTTAATTTTTTTTAGATATTTTTTTAATTTTTATACAAGAATATGATATTATTTTTTTATTGCAATTAATTATTTTTTCGCTTCATTTATAAAAATTTTAGAAGCATAAATGCTTGTTTAAATACTCAATACTAAGTATTCTATAGTTAGTATTCTATACTAAAGCCTTAGCCCTTGCCCTTTATAAAATTCGAGCACTTTCATTTTAAACACATAATCAAATTGATTTAGTGCGTATTGAAGCTTAGCTGTAAGCAAATTATTTTGTGTAGTTATTAAATCGAATGTACTAAGCATGCCTACATTAAAACGCTTACTTGCATACGACAAACTAAGTTCATTTATATCTACTGATTTTTTACTAGCAGAAAATTTTTCAAGAGCTATTGTTACAGCATTATATGCTTGATAAATATCTTGTTTTAATTTTTGATTGTCTTGTTGTTTTAAATATTCAAGCGTATTAATATTTAGTTTGCTTATTTGATAATTGCTGCGTTGGCTACCACCATTAAAAATGGGCACACGAATACTAATACCTATAGATTTTTGCAAATTATCAGCAACTTGTTTGGGAAAAGAAGCAGAATTTGAAGTGCCATCTTTTACTAAAGAAAAACTAGGTTCAGTTACAAAATAATCTGTACCTGCTACATTTACTTTTTGCCCATTAGGTTGGTATGCACCTATTACTGCTTTGTATGCAGGACTGTTAGCTGCAATGTACGAAGTACCAAGACTTCCATAAGTACTTAGAGTTGGGTAAAAAGCAGCTTTGGCTACCTCTACCCTTTTAGCGGCAGCTTTTATTTTAAATTCATTTACCTGCTGTTGTGGTAAATTTTTTATGGCCATTTCATATACATAATCTGGTTGTAAAGATGCAATTGGCTCTAATGGTATTTTATTTATTGGTGGGGTATCTACATTAAAAGTAGCGCCTGCATCAATATTCATATACGATTTTAACTGATAAATTGAAACTGCTGTATTCCCTTTGGCACTAAAATAATTTACACTGTCTTGAGCAAGTTGTGCTTCTAGCTGTGTTGCATTTAGCTCTGGCAAAGCACCTGCCTTTACTTGCTTACGAGTAACATTTAGTTGGGCTTGTGTTTGCTGAATACGCACCTCAGTTATTTTTTCTTGCTCTATGCTCAGTAGTATTTGCAAATAAGAATTAGCTGCAAGTAATGCTATATCGTTTTTTGTTTTTTCAATGGTAGCTATTGCTGCTTTACTATCCCACTCATTAGCTGCTATTGTGTTTTTCTTACTAAAAAAATTAAATATATCTGCACTAGTTTGTAGTTGAAAACCTGCATTTAGGTACGTTTGAGTAATACGCTGAAACGTAGTGGGGTCTTGATTATTACCAGAGTTAAGCCCTGTATTGGTAGTAAAACTTACATTTGGATATTGTGATAGTTTACTTTGCTTTGTAGTAATATCAGCTATTTTTGCTTGTACTTCATTTAGCTTTATACCAATGTTATTAGCCATTGCATAATCTACAATAGTTTTTAAATTCCACTTTTGCTGAGCATTTGCATTAAGCGAAATAATACTTATAAAAATAAATAATTTAAAAATTCTCATACACAAAAATATCAATTGTAGTCTAAGATATAGAATTGATTTTATGAACGGAAACTTTTATACAAAAAAAAGCTAATTATATAGTATGGTGGGCAATAAATGATGTACTAAATTTAAATAAAAAAATTTAACCCCCTGCTAAAATTTACGAGTACTTAATCCTTACTGTTGCACCACTTGCAATTCTTCCCATGGCGTAGTGCCATCTTTTTCTCTTTTAAAAATAAAATTAGTACTACTTAATAATACAATTTCTGCGGTAGTGTATACAATACATCCTTGCAACAAATGCCCACCTATAGTGTGCCCTTTGCTATCGCTTATACTTATATGTATGTGTGAGCCATTGGTAGATACAGTGCCTACAAGGCTTACTATTTCAAAATGACCAGTACCACTACTGCCTTCTTTTTCATTAGCAAAACGAATATTATAATTTGTAAGGCTACCAACGCAGGTAGCAACCCAGCCTGCTTTTATTTTATGCTCTTTTACATATTCTTCAATAGATTTACGAATATCTTGCCCAGGTTTTAACCTAAATGCATGAGCTGTATTATTTTTTATTTCCATCATTTTTTTTGAAAAATTGCAAGAAAGAAATAAAAATGTAGTTAAAAAAAATGAAATTCTAAACCTCATTATGTGTTAGTATTTTTTAGTTCTTCCTTGTTTTGTAAAAATATTTTTTTTATTTGGGTACACTGTTACATTACCTGGTACTTCTGTATCACCAAGCATTACTTGTACACATTCATTTAGTATTTGATATTTTATAGACAAAAATAATTCCATCTTATCTTCTGGCAATATTAATTCGTACCTACCATTTGCAGCTATAGAATTATCAAATAATGGATTGTATCTATTAAACGAAAGTATTTCCATTGAAAGATTTTTTGCAATAACTATGGAATTAAATTTACCAGTTACCGTTTGTGTTTCTGCCAATTGCATTTCTTCTATTGATATAGTGGGCTTGCTATTGTAAGGATTTATAGCTGAGCTACTATATTTTTTTGTAGCAGTTGCCACCCTGCTACTAGATGGATATGATGCATTGTTATTACTATTTTCCATTCCGCCAGCACCAGCCTCCATTATGTAATGTGTGGCTATATATTTTTTTACATGGTTTCTGCTTTCTTCTGGCAAAAAATATTGTAAGTCCCAAAAGTTTCTACTACCACTTTTTTTAATAGCATAAAAAACCCTGCCTGGGCCACAATTGTATGCAGCTATTACTAAAAGCCAATCTTTTGTTTGTTTATACAATTGAAGTAAATACCTAGCGGCTGCATGAGTACTTTTAAAATAATCTCTGCGCTCGTCTATTATGCCATTCATTACTAATCCATAATCTTTTGCGGTGTATGACATAAACTGCCATGGCCCTGCAGCCCCTACCCAGCTTGTACAACTTGGTTTTAAGCTACTTTCTATTACTGCTAAATATTTTAACTCTTTTGGCAAACCATATTGGGTAAGAATATTATCTATTAAATTAAAATAAGGCATGCACCACGTTTTCATATTTACCAGTCCACGCCCATACTTACGAAGATACTCTTGCATATAGCTTTCTGCATGCGGATTTACTTGCGATGAATAAGATTGTGAAGGATTATAGGTGTAAGATGGAAATAAGTTTTTAAAACCATACCTCGTAAGTTGGCTAAAATATTGTACTTTATCTTTTTGAGGTATGGTTCTATTTTCTACAATATCATCAATTAATTGTTGTTCTTCTTTTGTAAAATCTGCTGTTGTGTCCAACATTATTTTTGTACTATCTTGCCCATACGATACAGTTGTATACAGGCTTAAAGTAGATTGAATTAAAATAAATATTGCAAAATTTTTAATCATGTTGTAAATTTCTCACTATTATATAATTAAAATTTTAACTTATAAAAAGAAATAGGTTGATATATATTAAAAAACCGAAAAGTAACCCATGTTTTTGGAATTTACTTTTCGGCTTTGGTAAATGCAATTTTTTATTAAGAGTGTTGCACTGATTGTTGTTCTTTCAACAATTTTAATTTTAATTCTTGTAGTTTTATTTCTTCAGC